>JAQTSP010000142.1 GCA_028711205.1 Eubacteriales bacterium
TCTTTATTAAGCAGTTCATTTACAACTATTTTTTCGTCCAACGGATATTTTACGGAACCGACTTCCTGATACGTCTCATGTCCCTTGCCTGCGAGTATAATGATGTCCCCGGGCAGGGCGTTGTCGATCGCGTATTTAATCGCTTCCCTTCTGTTTTCGATGCAGATATAAGGGCAATCCGTCTTCTTCATGCCGCTTTCCACGGCGCTGATGATGTCATACGGATCTTCCGTCCTCGGATTGTCCGAAGTGATCACCGCGAACGTCGACAGCCGGCCTGCGATCTCACCCATGATCGGGCGTTTCCCTTTGTCCCTGTCGCCGCCGCATCCGAACACCGGTATGATGCGTCCGCGCGCAAACGATTTGACCGTCAGCAGCGTGTTTTCAAGGCTGTCCGGCGTATGCGCGTAGTCGAGTATGATCGTATACGGCCGATCTCCCGTTTCCAGCACCTCAAACCGTCCGGCCACGCCCGGCATCGCCTCAAGCCCCGTCTTGATCGTCTCCAGGCTCTCATTTAATATCAGGCAGGCAGTGGCCGCTGCAAGCGAGTTATACACGCTGAAAATGCCGGGGATACCCAGCGCCAGCGGCAGCATCGCCTGAGCGCAGCAAAGATCGTATGTGACGCCCCGCGGCGTGATCTCGATGTTTTTAGCGTACACATCCGCTTTTTCCTTGATACCGTAGGTGCGCCAGTCAATATCGATATCTTCCATCATATATGCCGCAGCGCCATCGTCGATATTGACCGCAGCGCGTTTTGACATAAAGAACAGTTTCTTTTTTGCCGCTTTATAGTTTTCAAACGTTTCGTGAAAATCGAGATGGTCCTGTGTTAAGTTCGTGAATACCGATACATCAAAGACGATACCCGCGACGCGGTCAAGTGAGAGCGAATGGGACGACACTTCCATGACGACCGCAACACAGCCTTCATCGGCCATACGCCCAAGGAGCGCAAACAGATCGGGCGATTCGGGCGTTGTGCGCTCTGTCGCAATCTCCTGCCGTCCGATCATGTTGAGTATCGTGCCGATCAGGCCCGTCTTTTTGCCCGAGGCCTCGAGCACAGATTTGATCATATAGGTGGTCGTCGTTTTACCGTTTGTGCCGGTTAAGCCGATCATCGTCATCGCTTCGTCCGGTTTACCGTAAAACACCCGGGAAATATGTGCCATCGCCATTCTTGCATCATCCACAAGTATCTGCGGCACATCGATATCCAGCGCCCGCGTAACCATCAGCGCCGCGGCGCCGTTCTCTACCGCACTCCCGGCATATGTGTGGCCGTCCGTTTTATAGCCGCTAATGCAGAAAAAGAGCGCACCATCGCTCACTTTTCTTGAATCGTATTCGACGCTTGTGATATCGACTTCCGAGTTGCCGATGATATGCATGCCATCGCACAAATCCGCTAACTTCAATAAAAATCCTCCCATGCATTACAATCCTTTGAGGATTATATCATACCAAATAAAGATTGTAACGAAAAAAATTGTATCGGTGTTCTATCCGTCCGGATCACGGAACTCGACCCTGACCACGGAGTTTTCCTCCACGATCTCTCCGGCCGACGGGCTTTGATATGTCGCGATGCCCTGGCCGTCTATGGACAGCGTTAAATGGCATTCTTCCAGTGCCGCGGCGGCCTCCATGACGGTCTTGCCTGTTAGATCCGGCACAACCACCATACCCTCGGTCTCATCATACCCTGTCTTTGTCTCCATATACAGCCATACCATCGTGCCCTTATCCACATCTTCACCGGGCGCGGGAAGCTGACCCGTCACGTCGCCTGTGCCGTCGAAAAGGTACGAAAGCCCGGCTGCGTCGAGCGCGTCCGCTGCATCGGCCGCCGACATGCCCGCCACATCCGGCACGGCCACCTGCGCTAATTCTCCGGCTTCGCCGTAATCCGGCATAATGCCCATATACTGAAGAGATTCTTCGAGTACCTGCCTCACATACGGCGCTGCCACGACGCTGCCGAAATCGACCGCGACATCCGGCTCGTCAATGATGATCAGTACGGCAATCTCCGGGTCGTCCGCCGGTGCGAACGCGATAAATGACGCGATATGTTTATCGGTCATCACGTTGCCGTCGTCGTCATACTTTTGCGCGGTACCCGTCTTGCCGCCGATTCTGTACCCCGGGATATAGCAGTTACTTCCGCTGCCTTCCGTGACGACGCTTTCGAGTATGTCGCGCATGATCGCCGACGTTTCTTCACTGATCGGCTGCGACACGACTGTCGGCTCATATTCTTCTATATAGTTTCCGTCGCTGTCGCATATGCCATGGACAAGCAGCGGTTGATATAAAAAACCGCCGTTCACCACTGCGCAGAATGAGGAGATCAGCTGCAGCGGCGTCACGGCTATAGATTGCCCGAACGCAATGCGGGCGAGGTCACGATCTGTCACATATTTTTCCGGCATGATAATACCTGCGCCGTCGGAAGGGAATGTGATCCCCGTTTCCTGTCCAAAACCAAATTCGTATATATAATCGTAAAACGTTTCTGTCTCCATCAATAGAGCCATCTGCATGAACGCGACGTTGCATGAGTTCTGCACCGCCTCGTACAGCGTCTGCTGTCCGTGAGAGTTCGGGTACCGCCAGCACTTGATCTGCTGCCCATCGACGATTTTATAGCCCGGACAATAAAATTCCGTATCAACGGTTACCGCGCCGCTGTCGAGCGCCGCTGCCAGCGTGACCACTTTAAATGTCGATCCCGGCTCATACGCGTCGACGAGGATCTTGTTTCTGGTCATCTCGGTCAGCGCCTCGATATCGTCTCGCGGCACGTCGTTCAAGTCATAATCGGGTATGTTGGCGATCGCCAGTATCTCACCCGTATCAGGGTCCATCACGATGCCGTACGCGCTTTCGGCGTTCTGCTGGTAATATGCTTCCTCAAGCGCCTGTTCCAAAAAGCTCTGTATTATCTCGTCGATGCAGAGATCGACATTGTATCCGTCGACCGCCGCGATGTAATCCACTTCTCCAAGCGCGATCTCGCGTCCCGCGCTGTCCGTTTCGGACACGATGCTGCCATCCTGCCCCGCAAGGTATTTTTCGAAATAAGCCTCGATCCCCTCCTGGCCTATGCCGTCGACCGATGTAAATCCGAGCGTCTGTGTGAGAAACGAACTGTTTGTATAATACCTTTTAACATCGACGGTAAAGTACACGCCCGGCAGATTGAGCTTGCGGATTTCGTCCGCAACGTCGTTTGTGATCTGCCTTGCAAGCCAGACCTCGGATTTCGTTTCATCCGTCGCCTTTTTTCTCACCGTCTCTTCGTCCATATCCAGCATCTCGGCCAGCACGCTGACGATCGCGTCCACATTGCCCTTCGCGACCTCGGCCGGCCGCAGAACCACAGTCTGCGCCGTCGCGCTCTGCGCCAGTACATTGCCGTTCCGGTCGCGAATATCGCCTCTTTTCGCCGAAACGATCAGATCCCTCGTTTGCTGAATCAGCGCCTTTTCCTGAAGTTCTTCGCCCTGAACAAAAACGATGATGCCCATCTTCACAGCCAGTCCAAAAAACAATACGATGATTGTTGTCATTAAAAAAAGAAGCCGTTTTTTTGCTTTAAGAGTGGGCAACGTCACCTTGCCACCCTCCTTTACGCATCGTTATCTGTTTATCGGCCATCAGCCGCTTGCATCAATATATATGACCTGGTCCTGATTCGGATATGTCATCCCAAGCGCGTCGCGCGCTGTGTCCTGAACGTACTCCAGGTCGTCTCTGAGCTCAATATCTATCTGTAGCGCTTCGATCTTTGACTCTATCTCTTCGATGTTTTGCTCGATCTCATTGTTTGCCGCGCCAACCTGGCAGATGGCCGCATACCTCGACACAAGCAGTGCCATCGCGCCAAACGCGACCATGATCACAAATATCGTCGTAAAAAGCCCGGCGCGTACGCGCTTAACTTCTTTTTTGGCCACTTTGGCCGGCTGAGCGACTTTTTTCTTCGCAAAACCACTATTAATATATGCGACATTGCCCTCCATTTTGACAATTCTTTTTTTTGGAGGGTTGTTTCTTTGGCCAACGTATGTTTTCCTCGGTGCGGTTTTTTGTGCGGTTTGCATCATAGCCTCCACTATCTGCGTGCTTCAAAAATGCGAAGCTTGGCGCTTCTTGCTCTGCTGTTTTGCTCAACCTCCGTGATTGAAGGCAACACCGGCTTTTTTGTGATCACTTTACCCATAGAAACCTTGCCGCATACGCATACGGGAAAACTCTTAGGGCATTCGCAAGGATCCGCAAAACGCCTGAATTCCTGTTTGACGATTCTATCTTCCAAAGAGTGAAAGGTAATGACCGCAATCCTTGCTTTGTTTTCCAGCGCCTGTACAAAACCAAAGAGCGCCTCGCGCAGAGCGTCGAGCTCTCCGTTCACTTCGATCCTCAGCGCCTGAAAACTTCGCCGCGCAGGATGAGGGCCATCTCTGCGGGCGCCGCTTGGAACTGCTTTTTTGATAACCTCTACAAGATGTCCGGTGGTTATAATGGGCCGATCGCTTCGTTCCCTCACAATGAACTCGGCGATCCTCGCGGCCCATCTTTCCTCACCGTAATCTCGCAGTATTCGCTCAAGATCTTCTTGCGCATAGCTATTGACTATGTCTGCGGCGCATGTTTTATCTTTTATGTTCATGCGCATGTCAAGCCTTGAGTCCAGGTTATATGAAAACCCCCTCATACATTGGTCCAGCTGGAACGAGCTGACCCCAAGGTCTATCACCGCTCCGTCTATTCCATCTATATTAAGCATACAAAGTATCTCTTTGATATGCTTAAAATCATCGTGTACATATACTGTGTTGCCGCTGAATTCCTTCAGCCTTTCCTTTGACACATTAATCGCGTATTCGTCCTTATCGATACCAACCAGCCGGCCACCGGGCGTGATTTTCTCCAGTATCGCCTCAGAATGGCCGCCGCCCCCGAGTGTACCGTCGACCACTGTCATGCCGGGGCGAAGATTCAATGCGTCGATCGTCTCTTTCAGCAATACTGACGTATGCGCCATCGCTATATCCCGAATATCGAAAGTTCGGACATCGCGGCGTTTTCATCTTCGGGCATGTCGTCAAGGTAGCCCTGCCACTTTTCTTTCGCCCATATCTCCGCACGGTATGACGCGCCGATCGTTACGACCTCTTTGTCGATGCCCACGCGCTCACGGAGCAGCTGCGGCAAAAGCACACGCCCCTGTTTATCCGGTTCGCACTTGCACGCATTCGAGAATATCATGCGGACGTAGCGCTGTGCATTAATATTTGTCTGCGGTATCGCGTTGAGTTTGTCAGCAAACTTCTGCCATTCATCTTGGGAATACATCAGGAGGCAATCGCTTGTCAGGCAGGTAATATAAAACGGGTCGCCCAGTTCCATGCGCATCTTCGACGGAACCGCAAGCCGGCCTTTTTCATCGACATTATGTATGTATGTCCCGATCAGCGAGCCTTTCACATGCTACCCCCAAGCGCCCTTATATACCGGCGGCTCTTCGCCAAAACGTCCGCCAAGATGGGCTGAATAACCAACACTTCACCACATATATCCTTTAGTCACCACAGTTACCCATTTTTCCCCACTTAACTATTACTTTATTCGTTACTCATTTAATAATTCCTTCTATTTAATCAATATATTTTATAAAAAAATAAAAATATGTCTCCGGTGAATATTTATACACAATATATGGTATAGAATGTATATTTGTCAGAATGTTTGTTCTTAATTCTAAAAAAAAATAAAAGAGACCGCGTTTTGCAGTCTCCTGAATATAAATAATAGTCTTATCCGGGCGTGACGCCATGTGCGTCAAGCACCCCGCCTTCGATCAGTAACGGGTGTATATCATAAGGCCGCCAATAAAATCGACGCTCTCACCGTTTGTGGAAAATGCATATTCATACCACATGGTGCATCGATGCAAAATCAATAGATGTATCAGGAAACGACATCGCCCTTGTAGCTGATCAACGACGCGTCATGGACACCGGGTATTGCGGAAAACGCATCGATCATGCCGACTTCGCTCTCATCGATATTCATCTCTATCGTCAGCTCCATCATGCCCTGCGAGACGACCTTTGACTTCAGCTTGCCCTGGGGCATTTTACGCAGCACAGCCTGCACCTCTTTTTTGCAGCTGTCATCAAACCGTATGACCAATATAAACGGGAAGTGTTTTTTCGACTTGAACAGATTCCAGATGATCAGCATGAGACCGACGATCAGCGACCCAAGCCCCGCAATGGCATACTGCAACGCTCCCAGCGCAATGCCGGCCGCGATGCCCCAAAACATAAAAATCGTATCCAGCGGGTCTTTGACGGCAGTCCGGAAACGAACGATGGACAACGCGCCGACCATGCCAAGGGCCAGCAATACATTCGTCGAAATCGGCAAAATGATCATAGACGTGATCATCGTCAGCATGATCAGCGATGTGCCGAAACTCTTTGCGAAAATCACGCCGCTGAACGTCAGCCTGTATATAAAGTATATAAACAGACCGATAACGAAGGCCAGGGCCAGCGTTATGACAACATCAACAATGTCCAGCTCTCCTGCCAACTGAAAATTATCCAGAAAACTCTTTTTTAAAACATCTGTTGCACCCATTGATATATCCTCCTAGTCATACTTTCTGCATATAATATATTTTGAAATCGCGCTTCGCTCAGCCGCGTTGACATTATTTAAAACACACCTGATGAACTCGGGCAGATACCGGTTAAACTTGACTTCAAGAACCATAAGCCCTTCACCATACATCGACATGGCGGGCGAATCCGGATCGAATATATCTGTCAGCATGAGGCCCGCTTTTAAGTCT
>JAQTSP010000143.1 GCA_028711205.1 Eubacteriales bacterium
TAGCGGTCAGCGTACAGCACGTATTTAAGGACTTTAAGGGCGAGCGTGTTTTAGACAATGTGCATCACGATTTTGAAGACGGTAAGATACACGGTATCGTGGGCAACAACGGCAGCGGCAAGACCGTGCTGATGAAATGTATCTGCGGGTTCCTCTTCCCGACAAGCGGCAGGATATTCGTGGACTATGAGCAGGTCGGCAAGGACATGGATTTTCCGGAAGATCTGGGGCTGATCATCGAGACGCCGGGTTTTTTGCCGCAGTACAGCGCGATGAAAAACCTGGAAATACTCGCGTCGCTGAAAAACAAGATCGACAGCGTCCGGATTGCCGTGTGTATCCGGCGCGTGGGGCTCGATCCGGCGGTCAAAAAGCCGGTCGGCAAGTATTCTCTCGGCATGCGCCAGCGTCTCGGTATCGCGCAGGCCATTATGGAAAACCCGTCGCTGCTGATACTCGACGAGCCTTTAAACGGCCTTGACAAGCACGGCGTACGTGAGATGCGTGAGCTGATCAAAGGCCTGCGCGACGAAGGCAAGACGATACTCCTGGCCAGCCACAACGCGCAGGACGTCGACGAGCTCTGTGATACGGTCTGTGAGATGGATGCAGGCGTATTGACGGTATTAAGACGATGATTTTATTAATTTATGATTGGCGGTATAAAAAATGAAGGGTAACAAGAAAGACAAAAACAGGCAACTTTTTCTGATCATATCCGCATGCGTGCTCGTTGCAGCGTTGGCAGTGACGGCTGTGCTGTTTTTGGGCAATCAAAGCAACGTGGAGCGTGTGATGGATTTCGGCACGGTACTGGACGGTGTTTCCGTCAACGGCATCGACATTTCAGGAATGACCGAGGAGGAAGCAAGGAACGCGACGGCGGATGTCCCGCAGGATTTGCTCAAAGAAGTCAAGCTCTCTTTGGATGTAGACGGAGAGCTGCATGCGTATACGGCGGACGATTTTAGCATAGACACCGATTATCAGGATATCATGGCACAGGCGGTTGCCTACGGGCATATCGGCCCGTTTATTGAGCGCAAGCAGGCGGCTGATACGGCCGGAAGCGAAGGGATGGTTTTTACTGTCAGTCTCACCGTCGACGAAGCAAAACTGCAAACAGCGCTTGCCGCGCTGAAACAGACGCTTGACAAGGAGCCGCAGGACGCGACCGCCGTGTTTACGCCATGGGGGCATTTTGAGGACGGAACGCCGTATGCTCCGGATAAGCAGGAGCTAATTGAAACAGCCGCGAACGGCCAAGAACTCACTTATCCGGAAGGCCTTGTACGCTTGACGCCCGAAGAGATGCCGATCGCCCTGCGGTACCAGTTCTGGCAAAACGATCACTATGAGGACGATTACAAGCCTGCGGCCGCAACAATATCGCGGTTCCTTTATATCCCGGAGCAGACCGGGCTGATTGCGGACATGGCGTCGATCGCCGGGGAGATTAATGAACAGGTGCAAAGCGGCGCATTTTCCACGATAACGGTACCCGTGCAGGTGACGGCGCCGGCCGTCGGTCTGGACGATATTAAGAACCAGACGCAATTGATCACTTCGTGGACATCCAGTTATTCCACCCACAATAACAAAGCGCGCAACTGGAATGTGGCGAAGCTGTCGGGCATCATCTGCGGCGTGAGTATCGACCCGGGCGTGACGTGGTCGATCAATGAGGAAGCCGGCCCGCGGTATGTATCCAACGGCTGGAAGCTGGCATCGGGCATTGTTGACGGGGGTTATGTCGATCAGCCGGGCGGCGGCGTATGCCAGATATCAAGTACAGTATACAACGCTGCGATAAGGGCGGCGATTGAGACGCAATCGAAACACCATTCCATCGTATCCGGCTACATGCCAAAAGGACTGGATGCAACAATCAGCACGGGTGGACCGGATTTAAAGCTGACCAACCCATACACGGTTCCCATATATATCGTTTCGTATATGAACCCGGAGGACAAGAGCATAACGGTCGAAATCTACGGGCCGCCTGTCATCGACCCGGCGACAGGCGAGGAAGTGATCTATGATTTTACATCTGGAAATCCCAGCTACTATGGCTCTCCTGTGATGTTATATATCTACGATAAAACAGCATTACCTGACGGAACGCCGATCCCGCTGGGAGAAGACAGAGTATACGCCGAGATGCGGCAGGGTATGAAGGTAAAGACATATCGGCTTTTTTATAAGCTCGACGGCACCAAGTACAATGAAGTGGATTTTGAAAATACCGATGTCAAACCGATCAACGGGAAAACCTATTGCAACTACCCGGATCCCGCGACGGTAACGCCGACACCCGAACCAACGGAAGATCCGTCGGCCGGGCCGACAGAAGACCCGTCGGCCGGGCCGATAGAAGACCCGCCGGCGGATCCGACGACAGAACCGTTGGATGAGGTTTAATCATGACAATATGACAGGAGTATACCGTTTTGGAACCGATTATCCATGTGCGAAACCTAACGAAGATATATAAGACACAAGACACCAGGGTGCGCGCCGTCAACGACGTGACTCTTGAGATCATGCCCGGGCAGTCGTATGCGATCGTGGGTACGTCGGGCAGCGGCAAGTCGACGCTTCTTGGCCTGATCGCCGGGCTGGAGCGGCCGACGGCGGGCAAGATCATGATCGGCAGCCGGTCGGTCCATGCAATGAGCGAAAGCCAGCTGGTGGATTTCCGGCTCAGGAACATCGGTTTTGTGTTCCAAAGCTACAATCTGTTTGAGACGATGACGGCGGAGGAAAACGCGGCCTTTGTGCTCGCGGCGAAGGGTGTTCCGCGGCAAAAGCGCCTCGAAATGGCGCGCAGCATGCTGGAAAACATGGGGCTTGGGCGGCATCTGAAACACAAACCATCCCAGCTATCGGGCGGTCAGCAGCAGCGTGTCGCGATCGCAAGGGCGCTCATCAGCAGCCCGAAAATACTTTTTGCCGACGAGCCGACGGGCAATCTCGACAGCCATACCGCACAGGAGATCATGGAACTGCTGCGGATGACGGTGCGGTTCGAGAAAACGACGCTGCTGTTTGTGACGCACGACATACAGAATGCGCAGTTTGCGGACAGTGTGATTCATATCTCGGACGGCCGGATCGTCGAAGATGCGCACTGAAGAAAGTCGTTTTATAATTATGTTGGATTGGAGCCTTATCGCATGAAAGTGTTGAAAATACTGTCGGCCGGTATCGCGGCAATGATGGTGATAAGCATGATAGTCATTACAGCGCTGGCAGACAGCGGCCTGCTGACAATAGATAACGAGAACGTCTATGACGGTATGAATCAGTCATACAGCAGCGGATACGCGCCGGTGCAGTCGGGCGACAGCGTGAAAATAGTACTGCCGCTCGTGCCGGCCGATGCGGGAAACCCCGTCGGGATCAGCGGCGATACGATCACGGTAACGCCGGGCCTCGGTGACACGTCGTCGTCTCCGTTTGTGTTCAGTAACTACCAGAAAACGGTGCAGCTTAAAACGCATACGACAAAAGACGGGACGAGCGACGCATATCTTGTCAACTTCGATCTCGCGCTGGAGCCCGATAGGTATCAGGGCAGCTATACTGTCATATTGACTGTTGCGTATACCACCACGGAGGGTGAATATGTCGAACAGCCGTTTACCGTATATGCCGAGGTGGACGGAGCGAACGCAGAACCGACGCAGGAGCCGACACAGGCGCCGCGCGCACAGCCAAAACTGATCGTATCGTCGTACAGCGTTGACCCGAAAATCGTGGAGGCCGGCCAAACGTTCACCGTAACGGCTGCGCTCAAGAACACGAGCGAAAAATACGATGTGCGCAATATCAAGATCACATACACGGGCGACGGCGTCAATATACTGCCCGCGGACAATACCAACACGCAATACATCGAAGAGATCGGAAACGGTAAAAGCTATGATCTGACCTTCGATATGCAGGCGCGGCTGATGAGCGAACCGGGTATTCATACACTCACGCTGAACATCGAATACGAGGACAGCCAGACGGTCTCCTACTCTCTGACGGAGGAGATACGGCTGGAGGTCACGCAGCCGCTCAATATCGAGATCGACGAGCCCAACATACCGGCGGCCGCCAATGCGGGCGATACGGTCAACATAACACTGAATATCTATAACAAAGGACGCAGCGCGGTATACAACGTGATGTGTTCCCTGGAAGCCCAGGGATTGTTGCCAGAGAGCAGCGCGTTTGTCGGTAACATGGAACCGGGGAGCAGCGGCGCCGCCGATCTGTACGTTTTTGTCGGCACGCTGAATATGTCCGCTTCGGAGGAAGGCGGCATAAGCACAGACAGCAGCAGCGATGAAAGGTACGGCTTGACGGACGGGGTGATCACGGTTGTCTACGAAGACGAATTCGGGGAGGAATATACGCAGGAAATGACGTTCACTATGGATATTCAGGAACCGGTGATCACGGCCGGCACAACGGATGACGAGGAAGAAGAGGCGCCGGATACGGTCAGCCAGTGGTGGTTATCCGTGTTGATCGCGGGCGTGATCATTGCGGGGATAGCCGTGTTTCTGCTGATGCGCAAAAAACGCAGGGAAAAGGCTTTAGGTGACGACGATGGGCTTGACTGACCTGATCCGATTGGCCGGGCAGAACCTGTGGCGAAGACAGGCGCGGACGATACTGACGATACTCGGCGTCATTATCGGTACGGTCTGCATTATTCTGATGGTCGCGCTGGGGATATCAAACTACCGGCAGTACGAGGCATATTTTTCCGCCAGCACAAGCCTGACCCAGATTGAGGTGTACGCGACGGCCGGCGATGCGTATGGCGGCGCCGGGATCACGGATGAGACGATAGCGGGGTTCCTCTCGATTGACGGCGTAGACGAGGCGACGCCGGTGCTGTACATGCCGGTCTATGCAGACGCCGGCCAGTATGAAGCCAATTTGAACGTCCGCGCAGTCGACGGCGATTACATCGGGGATGATCTTGTGTTTATAAACGGCGGCATGTTTGACAGCGCGTCCACAACGCCGCAGCTTGTGGTCGGGTATTATGCACAAAACAGTTTTATCGCGCAGGGCGAAGATGAGAGCGGCTATGACGTCTTTAACGACGCCGACGCGGATATCTCGCTGCCGTTTGATCCTTCGGAGCAGCCGCTTGAGCTGTACCTGGGAAATGTGTACGGCATGGAAACGGCGGATATGCCGTCCAAACGGTACGTCGCAGCCATTACAGGCGTGCTGGAAAAATCGCAGGATGAACAGGGCTACAGCGTTTATATGAGCCTGGATGTGGCCAAAACGATGATACAGCAGAATCATGCGCTGGCCGACAGCATAGGGATTGAGGCGGGCAGTTATACGACCGCGCTGGTCCGCGCGGAGGATTTGGACAGCGTATCCGGCATCGTCGATACGCTGAACCAAATGGGGTATGAGGCGTACAGTGCGGGAGAGGCGCTGAAAAGCATGCAGGACGAGCAGGCACGGCAGCAGAGCCAGCTGACTTTTATCGGGCTGATCGCGCTTTTCGTATCGGCGATCGGCATCGCGAACACGATGATGACGAGCATACTCGAGCGCAGGCGCGAGATCGGCATCATGAAGGTGACGGGGCTGGCGCTGCCCGGGATCCGCCGCATGTTTCTGATCGAAGCCGCGGTCATCGGGCTTTTCGGCGGCGCGGCCGGCACGGTCATCAGCTATGTCGTGGCATTCTTTGTCAACAACGCACCGGGCGAAACGGTGATACTCGGCATGTATTTTGAAGAGGGTATGGTGCTTATCATACCCATCTGGCTGGCGCTCGCGGGGATGGGAATAGCCGTGTTTATCGGCGTGATTGCAGGGCTGTACCCGGCGTGGAAGGCGACGAAGCAAAGCCCGATGGACGCGATACGCGGCGTGTGACATTCATTTTCTTGTATTGACACGACAGAAGCGATAGAATGAAACGGGTCAAACCTGACAATGGCAACGGTACTTCTTAAGAAAAAGGGCTTTATGAAGTATTTGATACTGTTTCTTGCACTGCTGCTTTGTACCGCGGCCAGCGCTGTACGCAGCAGCAGGAAAACCTGGCCTTAACATTATTGAGAGATCGGGATAGCAGTCAAGTATATTATTGGGTGGCGGAAAATAAATATTGTGAGGGAAAAAGATGTACGTAAAAAGGCCACCACGGCAGATAAAAACAGATTATGGCAAAAACGGCAGACGCAGATACAGATTCAATAAAAGAAAGTTTGCGGCCGCGATGGCGATGCTGTGTTTCGTCGTGGCGGTCATTGCCGGATCCGTTTATCTGCTGACCGGCCATCATACCAACGCGGCGCTGCCCGTGGATGCGCAGGAGGATATTCAAACCGTCGCCGGCGCAGCGGAGACGGGCACGGCGACGGCGGTCACGAACGATACTACGCTTGAGGGAAAGACCGTCGTTATCGATGCGGGGCACGGAGGGAGCGATCCCGGCGCGATAAGCGCCGACGGCACGTATGAGGCCGAAGTGAACTTGAAGGTCGCGTGTTATTTGCAGGAAGAGCTCGAGGCGGCCGGGGCGCAGGTGATCATGACGCGTACCGACGATAATGCGCTGGACGAGACAAAAACCAAAGATATGGCTGAGCGCCGGCGGGTGATCGAAGAGAGCGGCTCGGATATTGTGGTGAGCGTCCATATGAATTGGTTCGACGACCCGGACGTATCCGGCCCGCTTGTACTGGACCTGGTCGGCTCGGTGCTTGGTGAGCAGCTTGGTGAGTCCATCCAGGTAAGCCTG
>JAQTSP010000144.1 GCA_028711205.1 Eubacteriales bacterium
GTCGGGTCTTGATACCCTTTCAACCGACATTGCGGCGATGGGAGGGGCATGCAGGACGTTTTCACTGTCCGCAAGCGATCCCGATGCTGTTGCCGCTGCTATGGCGGAGACGTATGAGCAGTATGGGCGTATAGATATCATGTGCTGCTGCGCCGCGACGGGGTGTATCGAGTCGATTGAGGACCTCACGCACGAACAGATAAACAGCATGATCGATGTAAACCTTAAAGGACCGATATTTGCGACCAAAGCTGTGATACCGTATATGAAAAAAGCGGGCGGGGGAAACATAATCATGATATCCTCGATGGCGGCCACACGCGGACTGCCGACGCCTCCCGACTATAACGGGGTATATACAGCATCAAAATGGGGACTGAATGGTTTCGATGATTGCATGGGTAAATACCTGATGACAAACTACAATATACGTGTGTGTACCATATGCCCGGGTACGAGTAACACGAGCATATGGGATGGCATTGACAATATCCCGTATCCGAGAGAAAAAATGATACCCGCCGGATACATTGCGAAGGTCGTCGCGTTTATCATAGAGACGCCCGAAAGCGTCGCGCTGAAACAGATACAGTTGCCTGCCGCGATAGAGGTAAATAATTTTTGACAAACTGATACTGCTCTAAAAAAATATAGATTGCAAATCGCAAAAAAGTGGTATACAATACTATTGTAAGCAATAATAAACAAATAGTCTATAATATAAACATAAAGTTAATGAAACGCCTACGTTTTTCGAATATCAATAATCAGCCGGAGAAAACTATTATTAAGCCGAGCAGAAAAAAGATCGAGGAGTCAAAAAATGAAGATAGCTATTCTTGGTTCAGGCGCTATGGGAAGCATATACGGAGGTCTGTTGTCGCAGAACGAGGAGGTTTGGTGCATAGACGTCTGGAAGGATCACGTTGATAAGATTAACAAAGAAGGCCTCGTCCTTGAGGAAAATGGAGAGAAAACGGTGTATTATCCTAAAGCTGTTTCAGCGGGTAAAGATATCGGCGTTGCGGATCTGGTGATAATTTTCGTAAAATCGATAAATACTGCGGAAGCCCTGAAAGAAAATATGGAACTGTTTGGTGAGGATACCGTCGCGCTGTCGCTCCAGAATGGCTACGGCAATGCGGAAGATATCATCGAACACATCAAAGAGGAGAACATGCTTCTCGGGACGACGTCGCACGGCGGGACGGTCATCGGCCCCGGGCACATACTTCATGCCGGTCGCGGAAAGACGCATATCGGTGCATATAAGCCATCAGAGAAGAATGCCCTGATGGTGGAGACTGTCGTTGACGCTATGAACAAGGCGGGTTTCGACGCTTATGCGGCAGACGACGTATTGAGCATGATCTGGAAAAAGCTGATGGCCAACATACTTATGAACGGCATCACAGCAATATTGGATGTGAAAAACGGCTTTGTGGCCGAGAACGAGAATATGCGTACTTTCTGCCGTGACATAATGCGCGAAGGATGGGAAGTCGCAAAGGCAGAGGGCTTTGAGTTGGACTATGACGCGCTTGTCGATGAATTTATAATGAAAGGGCCGGCGGCCATGAAACAAAACTATTCGTCAATGTTGCAGGACACGCTGAAAAAACGCAAGACCGAAGTCGAGCGAATAAACGGTGCGGTAAGTAAGCTGGGCAAAAAATACGGTATAGCTACGCCGATCAACGATGTGGTTCTGCGTTTGATAAACCTTATTGAAGAGGCATACGATTCAAAGATGTCGGTAAGAAAATATCTGCAATGAAAAAATTTAACATTTCTCTAAACAAATATAAGGAGTGAAAGAAAATGATTAAAAGGATATTGGGCAGAACTGGGTTTAATGTCACAGCGATTGGGCTGGGGTGTTTCCAATGTACCGGTGAATTCGGTATCTCGCCGGAGCAGGCGGATGACCTAATGGACTATGCCCTCGGGACGGAGATTAATTTTTTTGATACGGCGGCGATGTATGGTTTCGGTGAAAGTGAAGCGATTATCGGACGCGCTCTCAGAAGACATCCTGATAAAAAAGTCTATGTGAGTACTAAAGTTGGCTACCTGCATAACAGGGGTGTTACGCAGATGCTCGGTAAAGAAGTCTATGAGATGCCGACAGAGATCAAAAGGGCAATCAAGCACAGCCTTTGGTTGCTGCAGATGGATGCACTGGATAGTATCATGATCCACGAGGCAGACATGTCTTATTGGGGTTTCAACTATGAGACCGGTGATGCGACGATTATGACAGTGCTGGAAGAACTGAAAAAGGAGGGCCTCGTTAAAAACATCGGTATCGGTTCATGGAATTATCATAAAGACGCAAAACTGATAAACACTGGACGCATCGATTTGGCATTGGTGCCAGGCGGTTTGACGCTGTTAGGACGTCCAATGTTCAAAGAAATTATTCCCGCTGCACAAAAGAATAATACCGGTATAGTCCTGGGCGGAGGCTTTGGCCAGAACAACCCGTATCTTACCTCAATAAATAGGAACGGGCTTCCCGAACTGCTCGGATCCGATAAGCCTGAGAGAGTCGCGATGGGCAAGAAACTTGAGAAGATATACGATATCGCGGAAGAGTTGAACGTATCAATGTTCGAACTGGCGATAAGATACATCCTTGCGTTCGAGGAAGTGCATACGCATGTGCCGGGTGCACGCGAGACGATGCACATTAAGAGTAATCTTGTATCGGCTGAAAAGGGCCCGCTCGACAAGGCGTATGTAGATGCTATCAACGATATTCAAGATAAATTCGCATCTGCTGCGGATGACAAACCCATGATGCTCTTTGGACCACCGCCGGGATATATCTTTGATATCAATAGCGTCGAGTTGGAATAGACCGTTTTGGAAAACGATCCGCAAACGATAACGCAAGATAGGCGATAGAGCAGACGGACAAGTAGTCTCGTCTGCTAAAACAAAAGGGAAAAAATGCTGGAGACAGTGTTTTGGTATTCAAAAATTAAACAAGGAGGATGATATAATGTTAGGTAGTGCAGAATTGAAAGCAAAATTGGAAGCCGCAGGGGCAACGATCAACCACTATGGGATCTATGTTCGAGATATCGACAAAGCTTTGGAATACATTTTACAGTTTCCTTTGATGGGCGATGCCAATTCATTTGAACATTCGTTTGGTGCGGAAAATATTATCGTGGGCGCGCCCTTTACCATCAAATGTTGCTGGATTAAGGTCAAAAACGCGGACTACATCATCGAACTGATACAGCCATATCCTGATAAAATTGAAGACGGATCATATTTTAAAAAGGCCGCGCTCGAAGTCGAGCCCGGGTTTCATCATATCGCTTATGACATACCCGATTACAAGCTGTACAAAGAGCTGCTTGCCAATCTGAAAAAAGAAGGTGCGCAGTTCCTAGAGCATGAGCATGGCGTAGTTGCCGTCGGTACACCGGACGAGCATTTGATGGAGATGGCGTATATAGCGGCACCGGCCGATAACGGGAGTAACTATATCACAGAGATTATGTGCAACAGTATAGAATAGAGCTTTCTATTTTATACTGTTTATACGTTGTTTGAGAGTGAAGCAAGTCATTGATATTTAGCTGGTCAGTCAAAATGAGATCTCACAAAAAAGGAGGAAAATTATGAAGAAGCTAGTTAAGGTAATTCTGTTGATCATATGTGTTACGATGATTTTTACGGCATGTGCGTCGACGACAACGGAAGAAACCGCTACCACTGAAACACAAACAGAAATTGCTTCCGCCGAGACCGAAACAGAAGAAGAATCTGTAACGGAAGAAACGACTACAGGCCGCAAGATCGCTTATCAGGTTATCGGTATGGATGCTACGGTGTTCAAACTCCAGCTTATGGGTGCGCAGTCAGCACTTAGAGAAGGGGATGAGCTTGTAGCGCTTTCCATGGACTATGACAACGAGAAGCAGCTCACGCAGATCGAGAATATGATCGCGCAGGAGGTCGATGCGATAGTCATAATGCCCAAGGATTCCACCGCCAACGCGGTGTCCGTCCAAAAGGCGTACGACGCGGGGATACCCGTCATGACCGTTTATATGACAGTTGACAATCCAGAGTGTCTCTTCGCGGAGTATAGTGGTGATGACCATGCAATTGGATACTATGGAGCTGTTACGCTTGCCGAGGCTCACTATGAGAAATATGGTAACTATGAAGGCAAGATTCTGATGTATTGTTCGACTGCGGAAGCTGTCGGTCAGCGAAGATATGACGGCTTTATGGACGGACTCGCCGAGTATCCGGATATGGAAGTTGTATACAACATCTTGGACGAGTGGACGACGGATGCCGCTTTTGCACCGATCGAGAGTGTGCTCGTTTCACATCCTGAGATAGACTGTTTCTGGGCGCCCAACGAGGCTCCGGCAATTGCGGCTGTACAAATCTTTGAAGAACAGAGCAGAGATGACATTGTTATCGTCATTAACGACGCGACAAGTTGGGGCTGCGAACAAATAAGAGCCGGAACAATCTATGGATGCTATGACACAGATCCGTTCAACGCCGGCGTAGGCGCGATGGAACTGGTATATGATTATCTTGATGGTAAGACAGTCGAGAAAGAGTCTTATATTACCCACATGATGATCACGCTTGAAAACGTTGACGAATGCATTACCGCAAATCTTGAAGAAACGCTGGATGAAGATTTTAATATTGAAGTACAGTAGAAACAACACCTTAGTACAAGCCGGGACCGATCGCTGATGGAAATTGATTGTTATAAATCACTCAAAAGCAACAATGAAAGTAGAGTCTGCGGAAAGGTTTCGCGGACTCTGCTTTTAAAAGTACAGGATGCAGAGGATAGACATTGAGCATATGACATATGCCGTAAAACAATAGTCAGAATACAGACGATATTATATGAGAGAGTGTTATGGAGATGATGATATGAAATATAAAGATATGTCGATTGATAAATTTGCTGTGAAGCTTGCAAGCAACAGTCCGGTTCCGGGCGGCGGCGGCGCGAGCGCGCTCATAGGCGGTATTGGCATAGCTCTCGGAAATATGGTAGGTTCACTTACGGCAGGTAAAAAAAAGCATGCCGGCGTCGAGGAGGATATCGTGGCGTTGAATGCACGCGCGAAAATACTGTACGAGCGCTTTTTAGAGCTGATGGACGAAGATGCTAAAGTGTTCTATCCGTTGTATGAGACGTATGGCATGCCGACGGACACAGCGGACGATGTGACCAAGAAAGAATACGCGATGGAAAACGCGCTCAAAGCGGCGGCGGAAGTGCCTCTTGAGGTAATGAGTCTATGTACCGAAGGCATCAGGCTCCAGCGTGAGTATGAGCAAAAAGGTTCGGCTATAGCGATATCGGATGTCGGGACCGGCGTCGCTGCGCTGAAAGCTGCTCTTTTGGGAGCCAGCCTGAACGTGTTTATTAACACGAAATCGATGAAGGATGCCGTCTATGCTCAAAAGCTTAACGAACGTGCACAGGCGATGATCGAAAAATATTCCGTTATGGCGGACGACATATTTGCAGATGTGCGTAGCCGCTGGGATTGAGGGAGACTATGGCAATGATATTGGATGGGAAAAAGGTTGGCAATGACATCGATCTGGAGACGCAAAAAAAGGTAGAGGATCTGAAGGGAAAAGGCATAGAGCCACGGCTTGCTATAATCAGGATGGGCGAAAAACCAGATGATATTTACTACGAGAAGAGTGCAATACAACGGTCTGAAAAGCTTGGTATAAGGACAAAGAGTATGATCATAGGTGAGGACGCTACACAGGCCGAAGCGGAGGAGGCGATGAAGAGCTGCTCGGATGACGCTGCGGTGCATGGGATATTAATGCTGCGGCCGATGGGCAGACATATTGACGAAGAAGCTGTAATAAAGCATCTCAACCCATGCAAGGACATTGACGGCATTACGCCCGATTCGCTTGGCGGTGTGTTCCTCGGCAAACGGGAGTGTTTTGCACCGTGTACGCCCGAAGCGTGCATGAGATTGCTTGCATACTATGATATAAAGCTTTTATCCAAAAACGTCGTTGTGATAGGAAGGAGCCTGGTAGTGGGAAAGCCACTTGTTATGATGCTGCTGGCAAAGCACGCTACGGTTACGATCTGTCATACGAGAACAGCAGACCTTGCCGGCGTGTGCCGAAAAGCGGATATTCTGGTTGCCGCAGCCGGTAAGGCAAAACTGGTGACGGAAGATTTTGTGAGTAACGGGCAAACGGTGATAGATGTCGGCATAAACACAGACGAAAACGGGAGGCTCGTAGGCGACGTGGACTACGCCGCTGTCGAACGAAAGGCGCTAAGAATAACTCCTGTTCCTGGGGGCGTAGGTTCGGTGACGACATCCGTTCTGTTGAACAATGTCGTAAATGCGGCAATTAACATCTCAGGGATTGCCTGATGTCTCAGCCTGCCCCGAGCCGCTCCGGCCGAAACGTTATTCCCGTTGTGCAGCGTCCGTGCTTGCCAGATATCCCCAGGTGAGGGCGCGCCCATGACTGTTGCCGGGAATGACGAGGGGATAGTCAACAGCATACATTCCGCCGGATACATTGCCAACGGCATATAGACCGGGTATGGATACGCCGTTAGCATCAAGGACACGCATATGCTTATCAATTTTGAGACCACCCATAACGGCCAGTAGCGACACGCCGAGCTTGGTAGCATAGTACGGAGGTTTATCGATAGGCGTAAGCAGCAGTGGCCGCTTTCCAAAATCGGT
>JAQTSP010000145.1 GCA_028711205.1 Eubacteriales bacterium
CCCAAAAAGCATGGCCCGAAGCAGCAGCGGAACGACGAGCGCGCCGCCAAACGTTGCCGGTTCTCCAAAGCAGAACATGCAGGCATAGATCGCGCCCGCGAACACAAACGACGTGACATAGAACGCGCATGTGTTTTTTAAAAAACCTTTCTCGTGTCTTGTGTAGTAAGCGACGGCACACATGAGAAGGCTCACTGCGACCTTGACACCGGCGGATACGGCGATCCCTTCCGCGCCGAAAACCACGCACGCATAAACGCCGCCGACCGCGGCGCTGCAGACAAACCTTGCCCATTTGACCTTCGCTTTTGTGAACCGCGACGCAAAAAGAACGATGAGCAGATTGATCATAAAATTGTCGAGAAAAACAAACTCGATATATACCTTCTGCAACCCAAAGCACCTTTTTATTTGATGTGCATATTATATTATTACTGTATATTGATATATTGTAGAACTGCGTTTATAAAAAAAAATTATAATGGCGAAACCATCAAAAAAACTGCCGTATCGTATGGGCAGTTTTTTACGTTTCGTTGGGGATTTGGGTAAACATTGCGGCAGATTATTTGTCGGCCTCTTTATCCTCGTACATCCGTTTGTCGGCAAGCGCGATCAGGTCTTTTGGCGATTCGCATTCGGATCTTTTGGCATAGCCGCGGCTGACCGATATGTGAAAATCCAAAAGGCGCTTGCATTTTTGTGTTTGTTCAATCCTGTCCAAAATCGCGCGCGCGCTTTCGATCGTCGCGCCTGTCAGCACCACCAAAAACTCGTCTCCGCCATATCGTATGACAAAATCGTCTTCGCGCATGTTTTCCTTGATGCATGCCGCCGTATTGCGCAGCACGATATCCCCGACGATATGCCCATATTCATCATTGAGCTTCTTGAATTTATCAACGTCGATCATGATCATGATATAATCGATTTTTTTTGTATGATACAATGATTCCGCATAGTTTATGACCATGTCAAGAACGCCCCGGCTCAGCACACGGGTCAGATCATCCTTGATCGAGCCGCGCAAAAACTTATCGTGCATCTGGTTATATTTTTTTAACATAAATATCATAAAATAAGCGATCAATATTATTGCCACAATGAATGCCACCGACTTATAGATCATTATAGGCACATCGGATACGACAGGCGCTGTAACAATGGAATAAACCGTCAGCGCGATGATCACCGCAAGGTAAGCCATGTGCACTATCTTTTGCGTTTTGCCGGAAAAAACCATCATCACCGCCAGCATGACGATCACCGCTATGTACGGCGTACTCTCAGAGATACCGCCGGTAATATACCAGTTGATAGGTATAAAGAAAAAACATATATATACAAAATAGACCAGGCTGGCACTATTGCGTGATATTACCTTGAATTGCTGCAGCAAAAATGCCGCCGCGATGCAGATCAGAACGCTGATAAACAAATACAGGGACATCAGCTCCGTAACGAGTATTGCCGTTAATATGGCGGCGATCAGTATACCCGCCGCGCTCATTATCATGACCAGCCCCTGAATCTTATCCTGTGTCGATTCATATTGATGCTTTTTATACATGTCAAGCAGCATTTTTTCACTGTCCATTACGTATCTCCTTTCATACCCATAAAAACCGCATAACCGCCCTGAGAGGCACGCCGGCCTTTTCGGCGATGCCGGGCACACTCAGCCCCGAATCATACAGCCGCCGGCAAAAACACCGCATGCTTTCTCCAAGCTCAACAATATTGCCGTCCGGATCGTAGAACCGTATCGTCTTTTGTCCCCAGGTCTCTTCCGCCACATCATGCAAAAGAGCGATACCGTGTTCTTTCAGCCTTTTGACATCACCGTCAAAATCGCCCGTCTCAAAGCATATTTCGATATTCTTGTTTGGCGCATGATGATATCTTTCGCCCAGCGCCCGGGTAATCGGATAAGCGTCTTTGAGCTCCCATATCGCGAGAGCACAATCAAACGAAACGCAGTTGCCGAAATCATACCGGATGCTCTGACATAGCACATCGGTATAAAAAGCTTTCATCTTTTCAAATTTGTCTGTGATCAAAACCGTTGAATGGAAATCGATATCCAAAACACCCCTGTCTTTCTAATGATAGTATAAAGCATTTTTTCGATATAAGATAGTATTTTTTCGGCATATCGGGTGACGCCTTAAAGCATTACTGAAGAGATTTTAAAAGTGCCGCCCTCAATCGTGATGACACCCACAGACGGGTGCTTTCCGCGGGGCTCGCCAAGGCTGCCCGGATTATACAGCACCACGCCCTCACAGAGGCGCTCTGCCGGTACATGCGTATGCCCGAAAAGCGCGATATCCGCGCCCTTTTCCTGTGCATACAGCCCGAGGCGCAAGAGCGACGTCTTAACGCCCTGCCTGTGTCCGTGCACCGCCAGTATCTTTTTTCCCTCTGCCCTGAAAATGATCTCGTGCTTTGCCACAGAATAGACATCGCAGTTTCCCCTGACGGAGTAGACCTTCTTGTTCGTCAGCTTCTTAATATATTCGACGTCCTTCGTATAGTCACCGAGGTGGACGATACAATCAACATCGCCGAACCTGACAAGCGCTTTTTCGATATTGGTCTTGTTGCCGTGCGTGTCGCTCATCACAAGTATTTTTTTCATAAGCCGCTACTGCTCCGTCAGCTTTTGTTTGAGCGCTAAAAGCGCCCGCGATCTGTGGCTGATGCTGTTTTTGACATCCGCCGGAAGCTGTGCCATGGTTTGTCCATATTCGCTCACAAAAAAAAGCGGGTCGTATCCGAAACCACCCTGCCCGCTCTTTTCCCCGGTGATGACGCCGCAGACCTCGCCGCGCGCGGTCAGTATGCCGCCGCCCGAGGCCAGCGCCATCGCGCAGACGAACTTCGCGCGGCGGTCGGTCTTGCCTGCCATCTCGCGAAGAAGTTTGTCGTTGTTCTCATCGTCCGCCGCTCCTTCTCCCGCGTACCTGGCCGAATAGATACCCGGCGCGCCGCCAAGCGCATCCACGCACAGCCCCGAATCGTCCGCGAGCGTATCGCACCCGGACAGCCTCGCGGCTTCTTTCGCCTTCTTTATGGCGTTTTCCTCAAAGCTCTGCCCGTCCTCTATGACATCAAGTGTGAGCCCTGCATCCTTCAGCGATAATATCTCGTCGTAAAAACCGCCGAGTATTGCTTTGATCTCACCCGCTTTTCCTTCATTGTTCGTCGCAATGATCAGCTTTTTCATGCTTGTCCCAATTCCCTTTGCTGAATTTTTGCTATCGTTTGCACCGCTTCCACCGCGTATTCGAGGAGCGTATCGAACTCGCGGCGCGTGACCGGCCGTTTTTCTCCCGTACACTGCACCTCGATAATACCACCGCCGTGCGACATGACCACGTTCATGTCGGCGTCTGCCGCGCTGTCCTCGCTGTAGCACAGGTCGCAGAGCAGGTCATCTCCGACGATGCCGCAGCTGACCGCCGCCACGCCGTCTGTCAGCGGAGACCTTTGTATCAGCCCCTCTTTCATCATCTTTCTGATGCACAGCTCAAGCGCGACATACGCGCCCGTGATACCGGCCGTGCGCGTACCGCCGTCCGAATCGATCACATCGCAGTCGATATTGATCGTGTATCCGCCAATCGCCTTTAAGTCAAAGACGCTGCGCAAAGAGCGCCCAACGAGACGGCCTATCTCGGTGCTCCTGCCGTCCGGGCGCTTTGTTTCTCTCGGTTTTCGCTGCGGCGTGCTTGCGGGAAGCATCGCGTATTCCGCGGTGAGCCACCCTTTGTCCGTACCTTCAAGAAAAGGCGGCACACCGGCCGTCACCATCGCCGTGCACAGCACCCGCGTGTTTCCCCACTCGATCAGTGCCGAGCCGTGCGCATTTTTCATAAAAGATTTGGTGATACGTATCTCCCGCAGCTCTTTTTGGCGCCGGCCGTCTGCTCTTATCATGCGTATGTTTCCCTTCTATTCCAGCGTATTGACGTACCCGGCATACGCCATCGTCGTCTTCGATGTATCCATATATTCCTCTCCATCTACCAGTATACGCACAACATCGATATTGTCAAACTGCATCAGCGTTAAAATCAGGCATTTTTTCAGCATTTCCTCTTTCTGCGTATCATCGCTGATCGTTGTAAAATCACCCGACAACTCGACAGTCGCAATACCGGCATCGTCGACCTCGACGCTGAGCAGTTCCGTGCCTTCGGGAAACAGGTCTTTTAATCCGCCGTCGCCCGGCCCTTTTAAAAGCTCGTTCATCGCGGCAAACGCGTCCGCCTCGCCGCCGACATATTTCGTGACGGGTACGATGACCGTTTCATCGGCGTTCACAAAATACAGCATGATCTTCGACGCGTTCTCAATGTCGCCCGAAGACAGCGCGCTCACCACATTCAGGTCAAACGCACTGAACCCGGAGCTTAAGTCCGTACCGTTTGGCAGCGTGCCGTCCGTGCCCGCCTGTTCGATGAACACGGTATCGACCGTCACGAACTCGGTCAGCGTGTTGACAAGCGCGACGATCTTGTTCATTTCGCCCACCGCATCGTCCGCGCTGATCGCGCCTTCGGAAAGCTGTATCGTCGCGACACCGTCTACGATATTCAGCGATATCGTCGTCCCCTCGGCCAGTATCGGATTGAGCCCCATATACGCCATATCCGCGTCCGTGTTTGGGTCGGCGATCAGCTCACTCACCGCGGCGGCGCCGATACCCTCGACCCACGCGATCTCTTTCATCACCGGCACGATATATCCGAAATCGTCTTCAAGATACAGCACCGTTTCTCTCATATTCGTATCCGACATGTTGGCCGCCGGAATCTCTTCATACGGTTCTTCGTCTTTGTCGCCGCCGCACGCGGCAAAGCCGAGCAACATAATGAAGGCGACAAGCGCCACCAGTATTTTTTTAAGCATATCAATTCCTCCCCAAAATCCTCTTTTTATAAATATATTAGGGCAGTGATTCGTATATGATTACAGCTCTATTAATTTATCGTTGACATGCATCGGTATTCTATGTATAATAATACCTAGATTTTCTATGTATCAAAAAGGAGGCTGCCATGTTAAAAATCAGCAAGAGCCTGTTGTCGGGCTCTACCGCGCTTTTGGTACTGCATCTGATCAGCACGCGCGACATGTACGGCTATGAAATCGTGGGAGAGCTGGAAGCCCGGTCAAAAAATGTATTTTCCTTAAAGGAAGGAACGCTCTATCCCGTGCTGCACGGGCTTGAAAAGGACGGGTTTGTCACATCGTATTTAAGTATGCAGCAAAGCGGAAAGCAACGTAAATATTACCGCATTACCAAAAAAGGCGGCGCCGCGCTGCTGCAAAAAAAGGCTGAGTGGAAAACCTTTTCTTCGGCCGTCGATCATGTGATTGGAGAATTTTGCCATGCTGAATAAAGAAACATATCTAAACACCGTTTGCAGCGAGATAAAATTCAAAGCCGCACGGAAGTTTCTGCGGCAGGAGCTCTCAGCGCATATCGACGATAAAAAAGAAGCGCTCGAAAAAGACGCCGTGCCCGACGCGGAAAGCAAAGCCGTCGCGGCAATGGGCGACGCGGCGGAGACCGGGCGGGCGCTCAACGCCATACATAAGCCGCGTACCGCGTGGAGCGTGATCGCGTGCGTGCTGCTTTTGAGCATTGCGGGAATATTTGCAATCAAAGCGGGAACCGCCTTCAGCCACTACGCCTCATATTCTGAAATGAACGATTTGTTTTGGTCAGAGTTTTTGCACTACCTGCTGCCGGTCATCGTTTTCGGGTTGGGCGTCATGACGGTCATGTACTTTGTCGATTACACATGGCTGAAACGGTTGTGGTATGTTTTTTTCGGCGCTGCATTGCTTTATATCGCAGTCTATATGTACTACAATCCAGTTACAATGTATGTTTTTGAAGGGCCGCTGGGGCAAAGCGCGGCCATCGTTATATCCGCGCTCTTTTTCATGCTGGGCCTGTTCGGTTTTATGGAGCGCAATAAAGACAAAGGTTTTAGGGGTCTTCTATATACCGCCATATTATGCGCGGTCTCCGTCCTCGCCATGTCTGTCATATCAACCGTTTACGCGCTGCTTCTTACCGTTGTGACTATCGCCGCGCTGGCTGTTATGATAAGTGAAAGCAATCAGCCAAAAAAATGGAGATGGTTTACCGTCATATCCGGAGGGCTCGCGGCCGTTTTCATACTGTGCATGCTATGGCCCCCGTTACATTACTACGCCTTTGGCACAGATATTCAGCTTGGGGAACAGCTTTATAGCACAGAAATGGTCAAAGACATGCTGCAGGGCGCGAAGCTCGTCGGCGCCTCGCCGAACTATATACAAAACCAGACATGGGATTTAACCGGGAGCAGAACGGGATATATACTGACCGCAGTCATCGGCGCATACGGATGGCTGGCAGGCATCGGCATCGCATTGGTTTTTGCCGCGCTGTTCGCTTCCATGGCCGTTTACAGCCAGCGGGTCACCCATCCTTTCGGACGGCTGCTCGCATCCGGTATCAGCGCCTTTTTCTGCATCCGGTTCGTGCTTTTCATGCTTGCTAATCTCGGTTTGATCGGCGGCATATCCGTCAACCTGCCGTTTGTCAGCTATAGAAGCTTTAACTACGTTGCCGACGCCTTGCTGACCGGCATATTTCTTTCGGTATGGC
>JAQTSP010000146.1 GCA_028711205.1 Eubacteriales bacterium
GGCTAAATGGCTATGATTTGAACAAGCTGCTGGCTGTGGAAAAGGCCGACGTCGCCATCGAATGGTATCTGTCCATTATGCTGGACAGGACAACCAAGTGCCCGCTTATCATATTCTCCGCCATGGGCGGCATCGAAATAGAGGAAACGGCAAAGACGCACCCCGAAAAAATATTAAAGGCCGTTATCAATCCTGTTCTGGGTATCAGGGACTATACCGTGCGCTACCTGATTTCAAAAAGCGGCATCGGTATGGATCATTTTGAAGGAATAAAGAACATATTGGAGCGGCTACTTAAGATGTTTATGGAATATTCCTGCATGCTGGCAGAGATCAATCCGCTTGCGGTCAGCAATGAAGGAGAGATCATTGCGATAGACGGCAAAGTGGATATCGACGACAGCGCTCTATACCGGCTGCCGGATATTCTCAAATTCCGTGACAGCCTGCAGGAGGACGCGCTGGTCAAAGAGGCAAGAGATTTCGATTTTCTGTATATACCAATCGATGATGAGGGCGATATCGCCGTGACATCAAACGGCTCCGGCATGCTGATGAGCTGTATCGATTTGATCAGCAAAAAAGGCATGAAGGTGGGCGCGGCGCTCGATCTTGGCGGCGGCGCGACTGCCGGGCGTATCAAAGAAGCGATTCGCATACTTCTTGCGAATCCGAAGATCAACACGTTTTTCATCTGCATATTCGGCGGCATCACGCGCTGCGACGAAGTGGCGGAAGGCGTCAGAATGGCCATGGAAAAGCAGACAGGCAGCAAAAAGGTGTATATACGCATGGAAGGAACAAACAAACAAAAGGGCCTTGAGATCATTCGAGATATACAGGGGGTGACCGCGGTGGAAGGGATACCGCAGGGCGTGGAAGCGCTGTATGAGGGGAGGTGCCGGCAATGAGTATTATTATTGATGAAAAAACGCGTTTGATTGTACAGGGCATTACCGGCAGAGAAGGGACATTCCATACGGAGCAGATGCTGGCTTACGGCACAAACGTTGTTGCGGGCGTCACGCCGGGCAAGGGCGGGCAGACGGTTTTGGGCGTGCCCGTGTTTGATACGGTCAAAGAAGCAGTCGAGGCGACAGACGCCAATGCGACCGTGATCTTTGTACCGGCCAAGCACACGCAGGCCAGCGTTTTCGAGGCGCTGGATGCAAACGTACCCGCCATATTGACGATCGCCGAGCATGTACCGGCGCACGATATGATGAGCTGCTACCACCTTGCGCGGATGAAAGGCATACGGCTGTTCGGCCCGAACTCATTCGGTATCATTTCTCCCGGAAAATCCAAAGCAGGCTTTATGGCGCACAGCATATTCTCGCCCGGCAGTGTCGGCATCATGTCGCGGTCCGCCACCAACTGCTATGAAACGGTGTTTATGATGACAAACGCCGGGATCGGCCAATCCACCTGTGTGGGCGTCGGCGGCGATATGATCCCCGGCGCGACATTTATTGACCTCCTCCCGGATTTTGAGAATGACCCTGAAACGGCGGCGGTCGTGATCATCGGTGAGATCGGCGGCAGCGAGGAGGAACTCGCCGCGGAATACATCAGAAAGAACATGACGAAACCGGTCGTGGCGCTGATAGCCGGCAAAAATGCGCCCAAGGGAAAGAGCATGGGACACGCCGGTGCTATCGTGTCTGCGGACGGTACAGGCAGTGCGGAAAACAAGGAAAATGCACTCCGCGCCGCAGGATGCCATATCGCGGAAAGTACGGTGCACATCGTCGATATTATAACGGCCACTTTAAAGGAGGCGAATTAATTTGATAGAAAAAGAGAGACTCATCTGGATATACCGGGTGATGAACGAGATCAGGTATTTTGAAGAGAAAGCGTACACGTTTTTTACACAGAACATACTCCGGGGGTCGGTTCATCTGTACACAGGCGAAGAAGCGGTTGCGGCGACGGTGATATCTCTGCTGAGGCAGGACGATTATATCACAAGCACGCACAGAGGTCACGGGCATGGTATCGCGAAAAGCGGCGATCTCAAAGCGGCAATGGCGGAACTGATGGGCAAGGAAACCGGATTCTGCGGCGGACGCGGCGGCTCAATGCATATCGCCGATCTTAATAAGGGCAACCTCGGTGCGAACGCGATCGTCGGCGGCGGTATACCGATCGCGGTCGGCGGCGGCCTTGCGGCCAAGCTTTTGGATACAGACCGCGTATCGGTGTCTTTCTTCGGCGACGGCGCGTCCAACCAGGGCACGTTCCACGAGAGCCTGAACCTGGCATCCGTCTGGAAACTGCCGGTGATATTTGTCTGCGAGAACAACCAGTTTGCGATATCCGTACCCACATGGCAGAGCACATCGGTGAAAGATATTGCCGTGCGTGCGGCAGGTTATGATATGCCCGGGTTTACGGTAGACGGCAACGATGTGCTGGCGATCAACGATGCGATGGAGAAAGCGCTCGATCGGGCAAGGAAGAAAGAAGGCCCTTCGCTGATCGAATGCAAGACATACCGCTGGAAAGGGCACTGGACGGGCGACCCGGAGGTTTACCGTACGCGGGACGACGTGGCGGCCTGGATGGAGAAATGCCCGATCAGAAGGCTGCGCGCCTATATGCTTGAAAACAAAACAGCGACGGCGGCGGCACTCGATAAAATAGAAGCCAAAGCGAAGGCGGCAGTGGACGAGGCGGCGGAATTTGCATTGAACAGCCTGGAGCCGGATCCGAAGACGGTGATGGACAACGTGTATTGCGTTCCCGGGAAGGAGGCATAGGTATGGCAATTAAAACATACGCAATGGCGATAAAGGATGTGCTCGCCGAAGAAATGAGAAGAGACAAGAATGTATTCGTCATGGGCGAAGATATTGCGGAACAGGGCGGCATATTTGGCTGTACAAGAGGCCTTCTTGCCGAATTCGGCCCGGAACGGGTGAGAAACACGCCGATATCCGAAAATGCGTTTGTCGGTACGGGCGTCGGTGCGGCATGCGCGGGGCTGCGGCCGGTGGTAGAACTCATGTACATGGATTTTGCCTATCTCGCGATGGATCAGCTGTTAAACCAGGCGGCAAAAATCAGATATATGTTCGGCGGCAAGGCGAAGGTGCCGCTGGTAATACGCGGGCAGCAGGGCATCGGCCGCGGCAATGCGGGGCAGCACTCGCAGTCGGTTGAATCGCTGTTTATGCACATACCCGGCATGAAGGTGGCGTGCCCGTCGACGCCGGCAGACGCGGCGGGGCTTTTGAGAACCGCGATACGCGACGATAACCCGGTGATGTTCTTTGAACACAAGGCGCTGTATGCCACCAAAGGCGAAGTGCCGGACGACACGGAATTCATGGTACCGTTCGGCAAGGCGAATATCGTAAAGGCAGGCACAGACGTCACGATTGTGTGCAGCCTGCTGTATGTGAACCGGACGATGGAGGCGGTAGGCGAACTTGAGTCGGAAGGTATATCGTGCGAGGTGATCGACCCACGGACGCTGGTACCGCTCGACATGGATACGATTGTGGCATCCGTCAAAAAGACGGGCCGGCTTGTGACCGTGCACGAAGCGCACAGGACGATGGGTTTTGGAACAGAGATTGCCGCGTCGGTGACGGAACAGGCGTTTTCATATCTCGATGCGCCGCCCGAAAGGCTGGGTGCAAAGATGTGCACGCTGCCTTTTAATCTGGGGCTCGAGAACGCGGTGGTGCCGCAGAAAGATGAGATCAAGGCGGCGGTCAAAAGAACGCTGTACAGATAGGAGCAAAGGCCATGGCAACAAAAGTGATTATGCCCAAGCAGGGGCTGCAGATGACGGAAGGTACGATCATATCGTGGCTTGTCAAAGAGGGCGGAAAGGCGGTTAAAGACGAGCCGCTGTTTGAAATGGAGACGGATAAGCTGACGATCACGATGGATGCGCCCGAGTCGGGCACATTGCTGAAGATCGTGCGCGGCGAAGGCGAAACAGTGCCCATCACCGAGACCATCGCCATCGTTGGTGAACCGGGCGAAGACATATCAAAGCTGCTGGATGCGGCGCCGCATCAGGAAAAGGCGCAACAACCGGTGGTACAGGAAATGGCGGCAGAGGTAAAAACACCGCCTGCTGAAAGAACGGCGGGAGGGCGTGTGTTCATTTCGCCGCGGGCAAAGGCGCTGGCACAGGAAAAAAGCGTCGACTATGCCGGCATCGCCGGCAGCGGAACAGACGGGATGATCGTCGAAAAAGATGTGCGGGCCTGTCTCAAATCCGGCGCGAAGGCGACGCCGCTGGCAAAGAAAGTGGCGGCGATAAACGATGTGGCGCTGGAAGATGTTAAAGGCACAGGCGCGCATCAAAAGATTGTCAGAGCGGATATACTGGGCGCGATGACGGCGCGCAAGAAGGATGCAAGAGGCGAAACGCTGGTTCCGTTTGCCGGTATGCGCAAGGTGATCGCGGGGCGTATGGTGGAGAGTCTGCACACGGCGGCGCAGACCACGCACCAGATCAGCGTGGATATGACAGAGGCCGGACAGATCAGAGAAGCGTACAAAAAAGCGGGCAAAAAGGTTTCGTACAACGATATCATAGCGCACGTCGTTTGCCGCGCGCTGAGGGACTATCCCATGATGAACGCGGAACTGGCGGAGGAAGGCATACGCATCAAAGATTATGTCAACCTTGGCATTGCGGTCGCGCTCGATAATGGACTGATCGTTCCCGTGATCAACGACGCGGATCTGATGAGCGTCGAAGAGATCGGCATGGTAACGAAAGAACTGGCGGAAAAGGCAAAGGCAGGCAAATTAAAGCCGGACGAATACAAGGGCGGTACGTTCACGATATCCAATCTCGGCATGTTCGGACTTGATTCGTTTGTGGCGATTATCAACCGCCCGGAAAGCGGCATACTGGCGGTCGGCAAGATAACCCAAACACCGGTTGCAACGGACAGTAACGAGGTTGTGATACGCCCGATGATGGTGCTGACGCTGACGTATGACCACCGTGTGGTGGACGGCGCGCCCGCGGCACAGTTTTTGGCCAGAGTCAAGCAGTATCTTGAGCAGCCGTATCTGCTTTTTTAGGAGGCAATGATGAGCAAACATTATGACGCGGCAGTGATTGGCGGCGGGCCGGGCGGATATGTCACGGCAATCCGGCTGGCACAGCTCGGTAAAAAGGCCGTGCTGATCGAAAAGGACGAACTGGGCGGCACGTGCCTGAACCGCGGGTGTATACCGACAAAAGCGCTGCTGCACAGCGCGGAAGTGTACGAAACGGTGCGGCATGCGGAGGTGTACGGTGTGAGCGCCGGTGACGCGGCGTTCGATTACAAAAAGATCAGTAAGCGAAAAGACGGTGTCGTATCAAAACTGAGAGCCGGCATCGGATATCTTGAAAAGAAAGCCGGCGTTGATGTCATCAAGGCAGAAGCGTCGTTCAAGGACAGGAACACACTGATCGCCGGCGGCGAGGAGATCACGGCGGACAATATTGTCATCGCGACCGGCTCCGCGCCGGCCAGTGTGCCGATACCCGGAATCGGCAGCGACGGCGTAATGGACTCGGACGATGTGCTGGCGTTGACGGAGTGCCCGAAAAGCGCCGTCATCATCGGCGGCGGCGTGATCGGCGTTGAATTTGCGACACTGTACGCGGCGCTGGGCGTCACGGTCACGATCGTCGAGATGATGAGCGAGATACTGCCGGGCATCGACGCGGAGATCGCAGGGCTCATGCGCAAAGAGCTGACGAAAAAAGGCGTTGATATCTATGTCGGCGCGCGTGTCGAGAAGATCGCGCCCGGCGTCACGGTCACATTTGACCAAAAAGGCGAAAAGTGCGTCAGCGCTGACGTGTGTATCGTCGCGATCGGCAGAAAGCCGGTGGCCGACGGGCTGAACCTTGAGGGTATCGGTGTGGCGCAGGACCGCGGCTTTGTCGTGGTGGACGAATATCTTTGTACCAGCGTACCCGGCATCTACGCGATCGGCGACGTGACGGGCAAGGTGCAGCTGGCGCATGTGGCGTCGGCGCAGGGGCTTGTGGCCGCGCACAACATTGCGGGCGGGCGCCGCACCATGAACTACGATATCGTGCCGTCATGCGTGTACTGCGAGCCGGAGATCGCCTGTGTGGGGCTGACCGAAGCGCAGGCGAAAGAAAAAGGCATTGACGTTGAAGTCGGACGTTTTGCGACGGCCGCCAACGGGCGCGCGATGATCATGGGCGTCTCGTCCGGTACGGTGAAACTCGTTACCGACAAGGCGACGGGCGAGATTCTGGGTTGCCACATGATGGTGCCGCGCGCGACCGACATGATCGGCGAGGTCTGCGCCGCGATGCGCGCCGAAGGCACGATCGAGGAGCTCAGTGATACGATCCATGCGCACCCGACGGTGTCCGAGATGGTCATGGAAGCCGCGCACGATGTCCATGGTATGTGTGTGCATCAGTAGATTTGAATTTTTAAATAATTTTGGAGGTTTGTGTGATGAGCAAATACAAAGTAGTGCTGACGGACAACATATTCCCCGATCTCATACTGGAGAGGGATATGCTGGGCGAAGTTGATGCGGAGCTGATCGAGGTGACGGACCCGGCGACGATCAAGGACGCCTGCAGGGATGCCGATGCCGTCATCAACACCTATATGCAGC
>JAQTSP010000147.1 GCA_028711205.1 Eubacteriales bacterium
ACCGAATGATATCGCCCGTGCGGTGATGGCGCTGGCGGAGCAGGGCGCGGATATCGCGGTGATCGTAACCGCGCTTGGTAACGCGGCAAAGCAGGGGCTGGTATCTGAGACGTTCATGGCGTTGGTCGCGGCAAAGATGAAGGGACAGGCGTAAACGGGCGGCACGCGGTGGGGCATTAACCGCGCAAAGAAAAAACGCGCCGGGAAAGAGACAATGAATTTTCAATAGGCATCCAGAAAAACATCAACACGGCAGCGTGATAGCCGCCGTGTTGATGCGCGCAAGTTCTGCTCATGTGTTTTTAGCCGATGCCTGGCCGTGTGTTTGCCGAACTTTGCCTGATCAGTACTTCCCTTCATCGTATGGCCTTGCATCCTGTGCGGCATAGGTGTTTTGAACAGGGAAATCTTTCGCGGCGCCTTTGAGCTTGAATCCTCCGATAATGAGGAAAATAGGCAGCACAATCCCGCCAAGCCCGAAACCGACGCCGCACACAATAACGACGATGCTGAATGTAAGAATTACAAATGCGGTGATGATAAAGAACAGCGCAGCCGAAGGGTCGGCATGCCTTTTGACGCCGATAATGCCGACAACTAACTGCAGACCAGAGGCGATGAAGGTGACAACGACCGCCCAGGTTTCATAATATATGTAGTAGCTGCCGGAAGAATAAGAACCGATCGCAAGTATGAGTATCGCATAGAAAATTCCGATTGCGCCGCCGATGATATTGATAATGCTGACGACCTTGAGCATTTTAGATCCCGGTATGGCGGGCGGTTGCTGGGGCGGATTTGCATAAGAACCGGAAGGCGGGGTTTGGGGTTGAGGTGTAGTTTCGTTCATAAACGTTCTCCTTTAATAATAAAATTGATGCCGAGACATCAGGGTTATGGCAATAAAGCCTTGTTTTGCTGCCAAACCGGGAAGAGAAGACCGAAGGAATATTGCGGTAATATTATACAATATATATTGTAATGAATGCAATATAATGCCTAAAATAATTGCAAACAGGACGGGCATGCGGCGATACTCGGCAGGGCAACGCAAAAATTCTGTTATTATTACAAAAAATAAGGAGATTTGGCCATGTCCCGTGCATATAATGTATTAACAGTCGGAGAAAAAGGAGTGTCGAACGTGACGGAGGAACAGGATCGCCTGACAAGGATAGAAGGCCACATCGATAAACTGAATGGCAAGGTCGGCGCCGTCAGCAGCTGTCTTGTTAAGACGAACGGCGATATCGGCAAGCTTGATGAGAAGATGAGCGGACGGTTTGAGGTCGTCGAGCAGAAATTTTTAGGCCTTGAGGACAGGTTTGAGCAGAAGTTTGTCCGGCTTGAGGATAAGATAGACCAGATCGTCGTCAACACCTCTAAAAAAGAGGAGAACAAGTTAAAGCTCTACATCGCCATTATCGCGGCGGTCGTCGGCGCGTCTATCGGCGCGCTGGCAAGGTTTATATAGCTCTGTAATAACGAAAAGGGCCACCAACCATGCGGCCTTTTTTGATACAAAAAAATACAAAGGAGAATCAAAAATGTTTGACAATGCCCAACCACAGGCAGACGAGCCGGCAAACCAGCCGGAATATGAAACAGCCGCGGACGGCGGCGGGGTGACAGAGGACTTTGGGAGCGGCGGCGATGGCGTGCCGTTTCTGACCGTCCGGTACAACAAGGAGGACAAGCCGCTCAGCAAAGAAGCGGCGGTGGCGTATGCCCAGAAGGGAATGAACTATGACAAGCTTTCCCGGCGGCTGAAAGAAGCGGGCGAAAAGCTGGGTGCGTATGAGAACAACGATCTGTTCAAAGCGGCAAAGGCTTACGCCGGCAAGAACGGCAAATCCGTGGACGAGGTAATGGCGCAGATGCGCACGTCTGTCGATATGGGCAATGGCGGCGGAGAGGGAAAGCAGGCGCGCATCAACGGTCAGCTTGGCGTATTCATGCGTCGCAACCCGGGTGTGGACCCCAGATGCCTGCCGCGTGCCGTGATGGAGCAGTGGCGGCGCGGCGTGCCGCTTTCCGAGGCGTATCTGAACAACAAGGCAAACGAGTTATCGCAGAAAACGAGATCGCTCGAGAAGCAGCTTGCCCAGGAAAAGGCCAATCAGAAAAATACAGCGGCCAGCATGGGCAAAGCAATGAGCAGCGGGCCTACGCACTTTAAGCCGTTGACCGAGGAAGCCATTGCGTCGATGACGCCGCAGGAGCTTGAGAAAAATCACAACCGCATCTGGGCGATGCTCACAGGAACAAAATAAGGAGGAAGAAAATTGGCATACGAAAGTTTCAGGCCGGAGATTCTGGCAAAAGAACTGATGACAAACCGAAATCGGGACTGCGTGTTTAAAGACCTTTGCTATAAGGGGCCGATTTTGGGAGAGATCACAAAAAAAGGCGATGTGCTGCACATCGCGGGCGTCGGGCGTCCGACCGTCAGGGACTATACACCGGGCGAGGATATCACGCTTGAGAACAAGACGAGCTATAATCAGGATCTTTACATCACGCAGGCGAAGTACGTCAACGTCGAGGTGGACAGGGTGGACGGCAAGCAGGCGCAGGGCGAGGTCTTCAACATCGAGATACAGGAAGCCAAACGCGCGCTTGCGCAGACGCTCGATGAGTACATCGCGGGATTTCATGACCAGGCCGCGGTTAGCTTGGAGAACGCTTCCTGTACGTCGGCGACGATACTGTCAACGCTGGCCGAGGCCGAGCAGGTGCTGCTCGAGTCTGAGGTGCCGTTTGAGGAGGAGAAGTTTCTCGTCATATCGCCGGCGGTCTACACAAAGCTGGTGCTGGGCAAGATCATGTTTCAGCAGGCCAACAAAGAGGTGTTCGGCAAAGGGTTTAAGGGGAGCTACCTTAACTTCAACGTATATGTCAGCAATTCGATCAAGAAGACGGGCGACGTGTACCACTGTATGGCGTTCTCGCGGCAGGCGATCGCGCTGGCCGAGCAGATACCCGCCAGCATGATCGAGCGCTATAAGCCGGAGAAGACGTTTGCCGACGCGTTTAAGGTACTGCACCTTTACGGCGGTACGGTGATACGTCCGGGCGAACTTGTGAAAGTTGACCTGACAACCGCAGACGAGACGGAAATTTAAGGAGGCGATTATTAATGGCAGATGTAACAGTATTTGATTTGACGGGCGGCGCCGCTTATGACAGCGAGACGACATCCGGCATCACGACGGGCGCGGCCGCGCAGACGGTGCCCTGCGAGAACGGCAGGGACCAGAGGCTTGCGCTGAGAATTCAGAACGGAGACGATGAGGCGGTCATCGCGACGGTTGCGGCCGGCGACGGCGTGCGCTCGAGTCTCGGGGAGTATGCGCTGACGGTGGCGGCGGGCGAAACGGCGTATATCGCGCTGTTTGACACCGCGCGCTACAAGGCACTTGCCGACAACGACATCGATGTGACCTTGACTGACAGCGAAGGAGGAGCGTTGGAATCCGGGGAGCTTTTAAACGTACAGATCGAGGCGGTACAGCTATAGGACAAGTGCAGCCGGGCGGGCGTAAAAACCCGCCCCTGCATGATACAAAGAAGACGGGCGGGCATACCCCTGCGGGGCTTAGACAGAGAACCGCCCGATCGGTGGAGGAAAATATGAAATTTATTGGAAAGCCGGGGCTGCATGTCATCGATCATGATACAGGCATGACCATCGGTATTTTTGACAAAAAAGGCTGTCTTGACGTCAAGGACGGCAGGTATGTCGCGCGCATGCAAAAACGGTTTGAGGCAGCCGGAAAACCGGAAGAAAACGTGCTGAAGAAGACAAAGAAACCGGATAAGAAAAGGATGACGGGAGTGTGAGTATATCATGACGGCAAGGGAAGTTTATGAGATCAGCCTCGCGCTGATCGACGAGGTCGAGAACGACGGCAGCGTCGACGCTGAATATACTAAGAGCTATGCCGGCCGGGCGCCGCGCATCATCGATGCGCTGCAGCGCGAGCTTGCGTTCTATGAGGGCACGGCGCTGACAGGGAGTATCGATGAGCTTGACGATGCGCTGGAGATCAGCGACGACACCGCGGAGCGCATCATGCCGTACGGCCTCGCGGCGAATTTTGCGCTGTCTGACAAGAACACGGACATGTACGCCGAATACAGCGCGCTGTACCGCTCGCTGCTGCGCACGATACGTACAGAAGAAAGCGCCATCGCCGACGAATACGACGTGCTGGACGGCATGTCATGAAAGGCGTCAGCATATGGACAGCGAATATTTAAGGCTTGCGCGGCGCGTGAAAGACCTTGAAACAGGCGGACGCATGACGGGCGAACTCGCGATATGGGCGGCGGACACGGCGCCTGAAGGGTGGCTGCTGTGCGACGGCGCCGCCGTGTCGAGAACGGCATATGCGGCGTTGTTTGCCGCGATCGGCACGGCGTTTGGCAGCGGCGACGGATCGGCGACGTTCAACGTACCGGAGCTGAAAGGCAGAGTGCCGGCCGGAAAAAACGGCGCGGACGGCAGCTTTGACACGCTCGGCGAAACGGGCGGCGAAAAGGCGCACACGCTGACGACAAGCGAGATGCCGGCGCATAGTCATATGCCATCTACTGCAGGATATTTTTATACAACGCGCGGCACCGGAACGTCGGAGATTTCCGGAGTGATGTCAGGTAGCGCGTTTTCAGAGTCTGGGTCAGGTGGCGGCATGAAAAGAACTTCAGGTACAGACAACGCGGGCGGCGGCTGCGCGCACAATAACCTGCAGCCGTATATCGTGCTGAACTATATCATCAAGTGCTAGCAAATACATGAGCAAGGAAAGAGAGGAGATAACGTGGCACAGAACTTAAACGAGATCACGCTGCCCGCGTTTTCGGGCGGGATCAATACGCGCGACCCCGAGTATGAGATTGAAGACAATCAGAGCCCGGATATGCTGAACCTCTGGTTTAAAAACAGGGCTTTGTCCAAGCGCGACGGACAGACGCTTCTGCTCAGCGGGCTTGACGGCGATGTGTACCGCATATCCGATGTCTACAACGATTACCGGGCGGTGCATGCGGGCACGAAGCTTTATAAATGGGACGGCGGCGATACGGCGACAGAGATTAAGGCCGGTATCGCGGACAACAGGGGCGTGTTTGTCGAGTTCGGCGATACGCTCTATTATATCGACGGCGCGGAGATATGGGCGGTTGGCGACGATTACGCCGTGACGCCGGTTTCGCCGTACGCGCCCATCGTGATGATGAACACCGCGCCCGATTTGAGCGAGAGCGACGAGGGCGAGGCGTATAACCTGATCGGCGCCGGGTTTACCGTCAAATACAACGGAGACGGGGCATCGACGGCGTACAGCCTGCCGCAGACGGGGCTTGACGCGGCGGCCGTCGAAGTGAGCGTCGACGCGGCCGACCTGACAGAAGGCACGCACTTTACCGTTAACCGCACAGAAGGAACGGTCAATTTTACGGGCGGCACGAGCCCGTACGGCGCGCCGGGAACCGGTACGGACAACGTCTGGATCACCGCATATAAAACGGTGGAGGGCAACAAGGACAAGATCGCGAAGTGCTCCGTCGCGATACGTTTCGGCGGAGAATCGGCCGGCGTCGTGGGCGGTACGCGCGTGTTCGTGATGGGCAATCCCGATTATCCGTATACGTACTGGCGCAGCGACCTGGGGCTGAATGTCAGCTACGGCATGGCGTATTTCCCCGACACGTCCGTGGAGATGTTCGACCAGAACAGCGAGCCCATCACAGCGGCGGTCAAGATGGAGGGAAAGCTGATCATATTCAAGCAAAGTTCGATTTTCGCGGTCGGGTATGCGTTTGACGGCGCGGACGTGTATTATCCGGTGCGCGAATGCCACAGTTCTATCGGCTGCGATATGCCGGGCAGCGTTCAGCTCATCGACAACCGCGTCGTATTCGCAAACACGCGGGACGGTATCTACATACTGATCGCCTACGATAACGACCTGGAAAACATCGTGAAGCCGCTTTCCGCCAACATCAACAGCCTGCTGCTCGCCGAAAGCGGCCTTGCCGACGCGTGCTCGTGCGATTATGAGCAGTATTACTGGCTGTGCGCGGGCGGCAAGGCGTATCTCTGGGACTACGGAGCGACGCCGTACTATAACTATGCCGACTATGACAGGGCGCAGCGGCGGCTTGCGTGGTACCGCTTTGACAACATCGGCGCGACGGAATTCTGCACCGCAGGCGGGCTCTGTTTCGGCGGCGCCGACGGTATCGTGAAGTTTACGAAGAACAAGGATGACTTCGGGCAGGGTTATGCGGCGTATTTTAGGAGCAAGGCGTTTGATCTCGGGAGCCCGGACGAGCGAAAGACGTTCATGTGCGTTTATCCAAGCTTCTCGGGCGAAGGCAACGTCAAAGCCACGGTATCCGTGGGCAACGAGAATACCGACAGTTTCATGTCGAGGGAATACGATATCAGATCCTTTCACTGGTATGATTTCAACTGGTCGGCGTTCACGTGGCACGTCATCAAATACGCCAAGACGTATGCAATGCGCATCGGCATGCGCAGGGCGTCTTACATACAGATCAAAGTAT
>JAQTSP010000002.1 GCA_028711205.1 Eubacteriales bacterium
ATCCTTGATAATTCCCGGGCCAAACAACCCTGCAGGAAATATCTTGATGATATCTGCGCCTGCCCGCATCCCTTCTACAGCTTCTTTCACTGTCATAGCCCCCGGCATACAGGCAATGTCATAACTGTTACATAGCTTGACCGTATCAACCTCCAGACACGGGCTAACAACGTACTTCGCTCCTGCCAGTATGGTCGCTCTTGCCGTTTCCTTATCCAAAACCGTACCGGCACCAACAATAATCTTACTTTGAGAATATTCTCTGCATACCGTTTTGATTATATCAAGCGCACCTGGAACTGTAAGCGCGATTTCTATCCCGACAATTCCTGCTTTTATGCACGCATCAGCAATCTTGAATGCCTGTTCCTCACTTTTTGCGCGGACAACGGCCACAACTCCACAGTCCATGAGCCTTTTAATCACTTCAATTTTATCCACTCTGCCATCCCCCCGAAATTCTCAATTTTTCTGATATTGCGTCAATAATTCTGTTTTATACAACAATATTACTGCAGTCTCTTCCCTCTAATACGTCAATCATGTTTTTTACCGCCATCGCGCTCATTGCCTCAATCGCTTCGTTGGTATGAGCCCCTGTATGAGGTGTCATGACCACATTCTTCAAGCCCATCAGGGGAGATTCAGTTACGGGTTCCACTTCATATGCATCAAGGCCGATACCGCCAAGCTTGCCGGTTTTTATTGCCTTTGCTGCCTCGGATTCGTCCACCAACCCTCCCCTTGCAGTGTTAATGATAAACGCACCGTCCCTCATGCTATCAATTTGTTTTTTGCCTATCATATATTTTGTCTCGTCGTTTAGCGGCACGTGCAGTGAAATAAAATCCGACTTCTTGAGCACCGCGTCAAGCGGCAGACCAGCAACCCCTTCTTTCCCGGCAAACGCTGCATCAAAATATGGATCATATGCGATAACGTTCATGCCAAACGCCTTTGCTCTAACGGCAAGACGCTTTCCGACAGCCCCAAGCCCCACGATCCCCAGCGTTTTACCCATTAACTCCGTTCCAATACTCCTCGGCCATTTGCCACTTTTTACAGCATTATCCAGCCCAGGAATAACCCTTGCCAACGAAAGCATAAGTGCAAACGTAAGCTCACATACCGCCGTGGCGTTGGTTCCCGGTGTATTGGTGACAATTATTCCTCTTTTTTTTGCTGCGCCAATGTCCACCCTATCTACACCCGCTCCGTACCGGGATATGACCCTCAGGCTTTCGGGTGCTTTTTCAATGACATCCCGTGTAATATCATCCAGCCCAGCAATATACCCGTCGATACCGTCTAAGAGCGCCGAAACTTCTTCCGCGTTCAGCGGCCGGGCATACGGATTATATACCACTTCATCAGCATAAGCCGTGATTAACGCTACCGCTTTTGCGTTTTGCTGTTTAGTAAAAGATGTCGGCGTGATCAATATCTTCATTTTTTCTTCCACTTCGGGTTGTCAATAATTTTTACTCTTGCGTCTTGCTCAACGATCAGTTTCCGATACCCTTTCGTCTCGATTGTACCGTAATCATGTCCCGCGTCGGCGCGGAAACAAAATAACGTAACCAGCGGCGTATCTCCTGTGTTCACACTCCGGTGCGCGTATCTCGGCGGTACATATACCACTGTTCCCGCGGCCAGTTTCTGCGCGCTCCAATCGCCCTCCGGGTTTTCAATTAGCATATACCCACATCCGCCAAGGCAATAATATACTTCCGCCGTTTCAAGTATGGTATGAAAATGCCCTTTGGTCATAAAAAATTCATTGCCCACTTTACCGGGATAGGTAATGCTTGTTCCGAACGCCAAATCGCTGTCTTTCTCGGGTGCGCCTGTCTCAAAAAACTCATATATCAGCGGATTACACTCCGCAGTCAGTTTCTCGGCCGCTGCTTCGTCAAAGTACATGCCCCGCATATCAGAGAGATTGCGTTTGGTAGATATAACCTTATCAGACATCCCTGTCTGTAAACAAAACCCTACCGTAAAGCCCTGCTTCCAATTAAACTTATTTGTATTGATGTTCATTGTTGCGCGCCCTACTTTCTGAACCCTTGTGCAATATTATCGAGTTCTGCGAATATTCTTCCGCTCATATCGATGTGAAAAACTTCCGCTATTACCTGTGTCCAACCATGTACAAAGTATTTCCATCCGTCTTCCACCATCAGATTTTTATCTTTCTTCTGCTCTAATGCCTGGTGCATAAAACGCAAATCCCCGCGATATTTGATTTCCCATATAAGGCTGTTTTGAGGAAACTCGCAATCGTCCGTCAGCGGTGAACCCGGCCTATCTTTTCCAAGCCCTGTTGCATTGATAATCAAAGAGTTTGGTTTTATGTTTTTTAACACCTCATTGTTTTGACCCGGTCCGGGTGTCAGATGGTATGCAAACGCGATTCCGCCAGGATCAAGCATATTGAATATTCTCTTAATCTCGTTCAATCTCGGCTCTGACCGATTCGCAATGATGATCTTGCTTGGATAGTTGCCCCGAAACTTCCGTTGCATCAGATATGCACCCATCGCAATCGCACTTCCTCCGGCCCCCATAATGAAAACCTCTGCCCCTGTATTCTTCCAGTGGTTCTCAGGTATAAATGTTTCCATCGCAAGGCCGCATGTTATCGGATCTTTTGCGTGCCCTCGAAGCTGTCCGCCCAATTTTGATATGCACGAGAGTTCACCAAACGCCGCCGCGAACGGATCCAGATAATCAAATATGTCTTGTGCTGCATTAAACAAATCGATTTTATGTGTCGTCACCAACGCGCCCATAGAAAGCGGGTCATTTTTTATAAAATCTACTGCTTCCCGGTACACCATGGCGTGCTCATGAATCGCAATATCAATTCCTTTCAGTACGGTGTTTTTTAACCCCAATGCCTTTGCCCACTCAGGGAACACCTTCATGATTGATGATTGCGCTGTTGTCACACCAATAAAATACATTGTTGATTGTTTCGCTTTTTCCAGTTTCATTTATTTCTCCAATAAAATTTTAAAAGCATAAAAATTTGGCCGGATTCTCTATCATTATACGGTTAACGGTATTCGCCCCCAGCCGCTCGACCAATAACGGCTTAAATTCCGTTAGTATATAGTCGAGGCCCATATTTGCGCCATAGCTTTTTAACCGCCGATTAGACGTATCCAATCCAAAAAGAAGTCGGCCGGCATACCCGCTGCCCACCATATGAGAAATCAATGCCAGCTCCTTTTCATCACTATGGTATTTCAATCGGTGGATGGTGTCGTATTCCAGGTATGCGCCTGTAGATGCCACTTCCTCATGATACCGGTAATCGTATTTTGTCCTGTCTAAATGGCAAACCATAATCGTTTCGGGACGGATACCATACGATTCAAAGAAAGCAATAACCCGTAAAGCATCTGCTTCTTTATCCATATGTACCAGTAACGGTACACCCGTTTGTCTTGCCGCCTGCGCCGCTGCATGAAATAACGTTTCATATGTTTTATTTGCCTGATACTCTCCTTTTATTGCGGCACACTTAACAACTCCTGCCTTCGCAGTCAGTCTGATATGCTCCGAGGAATACATCCCTTCAATAATTTCATGCAAATATATTGCCGCCAGCGTATCGTCGGTTTGTTTAAAAACCCATTCATCATCTGAAAAATACTCCGTTTTGTGAAAGCCTGTACACGCAATAATATGAATGTTCGCTTGCTGGCTTACACTTACAAGGTTTTCAGCCATCCTGCCGCAACCATACGGCTGTGCATCAATCAAGCTGCAGCCGCCTGCTTTTTTGTACAACAACACTTCCGCCAAAGATTTTTGTTCATCCCCCATAAAAAGTGCGCTGTTGATCTTTCGTGATGGCCCGTCTGCAATAAACAGATGCTCGTGGCACTGGCACCAGCCCAGCTCGGTTTCTGATATATCTTTTTGAATTGTCCTTATTTTACCTGGCATTTTATGATAATAACTCAAATACATTAACGAGCGAATGATACGCTTCTATAAATGCATCATAATTTTTCTTGTATATCATATTCCTTTCTAGCACCGGTTCATTTTTGTCCACCAGTTTGATAAATTTATATATGGCCTCAAAGTTTTTAAATGCCCCGATGCCAACACCGCCGATTACCGCTGCCCCCATAGAAGTACATTCAGCGATATAATCAGGTTTTTTTATCGAAACACCAAAAATATCCGCAAATATTTGTCTCCAGACATCGCTAACCGCGCCGCCCCCAAGAATAGTCATTTCTTCAACCGTTATAAATTGCCGGAACACGTCCAAAATGATGTTGAGATTAAAAACAACGCCTTCCATCACCGCTCGCAGCATATCCGCTTTTTTATTTGTTACTTTTAAGCCTAAAAAAGTACCTTTTGCATTTGGATTCCAGTGGGGTGACCGTTCGCCAAGAAGATATGGCAAAAATATTACACCATTTGAACCCGGCGGTGATTTTTCGATTTCTCTATCAATAATCATATATTCATCCACGCCTTGTTTTTTAGCATTCTCTGCTTCATATTGATATAATTCATTTTTTGCCCAGTTTAAACTTGTACCCGCTGCCTGCATGGACCCGCTCGGATGATAATAACCCGGAACAGCGTGTGCCCACGTCATGGTGCGCATTTTTTTATCATACAGCGGCTCCTTTACTGTCGTCGCCACCCATGCCGAAGAACCGACATATACATAATTTTTATCAGGTTTTATACTCCCCGCGCCGACTCCGGCCGCGCTGCCATCCCCAGCTCCGATTACAACCAGAGTGCCTTTTTTTAACCCTGTCTCTTCTGCAGCAAATTTCGTGACCTCTCCTGCAACATGCGTCGACGGATATACTTGTGGCAGTATATCGACATCAATTTGCATAATATCAAGAAGCTTATGTGACCAATCATTAGCAACGATGTCGAATGCATTTGTTCCGGATGCATCCGAGTAATCAGTTACCATTTCGCCCGTTAACTTGAATACAATATAATCTTTTGCATTAAGCATCTTATATGTATTCTTAAAAATATCATGCTGATTGTTCTTAACCCACATTAGTTTTTCTATCGAATAAACGGAACTGGCACGATGTCCCGTTATTTTATAGAACTCATACGGGTCTATATATTCTATGATTGATGCTGCTTCTTTTATGGCTCTTTGATCGCAATATAATATTGAGTTCCTTAACGGGACACCATTTTTATCCACACACAAACACCCCATCATCTGTGCGCTGAACGAAACGACGGCAATATCATCTATATCTGCATTTTTTAACAATTGCCTTGTCGTAACACAAACCGCGTTCCACCAATCGTCGGGATTTTGTTCTGCCCAATTATTATTAAGATATATCGTATCATATCCATAAGTAACACTTTTGACCAGATCTCCTTCCATTGTATATAAAGTTGCTTTATCTCCGGATGTCCCAAGATCATGAGCTAAAATATATTTCATGATAACCCCTTTGTTCTCTTTTTTTAATCATTAATTATTTACTATAGCTGTAATGTCTAATAATTCACAAAATGTCACAAGTGTATTTTTTATATTTCCATATCCAATAACGCTGTGATTTGATCTGATATCCGAATAGAATTTCATCATATCACAGTTTAGCTTGACAAACGCATGTGGCCAAACGTCTCTGCATACCGCAAATTCTTCTTTAGGTTGTTCAAACGCTTCCCCTTCTGCAATGTGCATTACATACTTTCCGTTTTTACGTCCGAGCGTCGCAAATGTAACCGGCCCAGACTTGCAGCAGAATGTTGTACATACGCCTTTGCTATCACCCATATAGTCATACTGATATGAAAGATCGACATCAATATTCTTGGCTGCCAGCGAGGTGGGCATGGATCCACAGTTGACCATTCTTGCAATTTTCTCTTTTTTCAGCACGACATTTACATCCGCCATAACAGCAGGCATGCCTGTAATAATATGCAGTATCTTCATTGAAACCGCGGCATTGATATTACCCTGACAGCCTGTAATGATTCCTTCATCATTCAGCATGGAATTCGCTAAACAACATGTAGTATACGTATTGATAAATTCTTCAAGGCATTTTACAGAAAGAAAATCCAATTTTCGTTCTTCAACAATTTGTTTTAATGCAATATATGTTTTTAACGGTCTTATCAACGCTTCATCGCTTACATTTACTTTTCCAAGCTTTGCTTTAATTTTTGGTATTAATTCTGCCGAAATATCATCATGAACAGATCTTGCTTTTTCAAGTAAAACAAGCTGATCAATATGCTCAACTTCAATACCAAATATCTTTTTTATCTGGTTTGGATCGGCTGTTGTTGGATAAGCGCCAAGACTTCTGCCCCCGATAAGCCCCAGCCTGCTACATCTCAACTGCTTCACTGCCTTTGCAGCATCGGCAAACGATTTTATCTCTTGCAAAGTATCCGCTTCGTCGGGTTCACCGTAAAACAGTTGATGCTTTAAATCCATCTCGTCCATCGCGCCATGTAAAACATTCGCTCCCACGGAGGAAAACGAGGCCGGTTCGGGTATCCCCCATATGCCGACCGGGAGGCCGACACACATCACCGCATCAATTATATATGGTGCAGAGATCCATGTGCCAACCAGATATATGATAAAGTCTCCGTCCAAATCCCGAATTCGTTTGGCCTCGGCGAGCACATCATCTGCGGTTAATGAAATCGCGGCGTCCGGGTGCGCTAATTCCATCCCTCGATTTTTAATACTGCTTTTTGCGGCTGCAAAAAACTTTTCGGCCAAATCAAGACGCTCACCATCAAGGCCAATACAAATCAGACCGATTCTTGCATTTCTCTGGATCATTCTACCTCACCCCTGTTTTAAAAACGTTTTTTACGGATAAAATCGTAAAGCACCGCCAATATGATGATTGAGCCTTGCACAACATATTGTAAAAACGCAGGAAAACTGAATATAACCATAACGTTCAATAGCACTTGCAATAAAAGTACACCGATAACGGTTCCCACAATGTCTCCGTCTCCACCCGTAAAACTGGTACCACCCAGAACAACGGCGGCGATCGCCTGTAATTCAAGCCCCTCTGCAGCGGAAGGAAGGCCCGAATACAATCTTGCCGCAAGTATCATACCTGCAACCGCTGTTAAAGCGGAGCAGATACCATATGCAAACATCGTTGTTTTTATCACGCTGATTCCCGAAAGCTTTGCTGCTTCTGCGTTCCCACCTATGGCAAAAACATTACGGCCGATATTCGTTTTCTTTAAAAGTGTGTAGCAGACGATAAACACAACGATTACGATTATAATCGGAATCGGCACGGTGCCGAGTTTGCCATTCCCGATTTCTGTAAACACATTGTCCAAAGATATGGGGACCGGATAACCGTCATTATACGCAATACTCAAGCCTCTGAAGATATCCATCATGCCTAGCGTAACAATAAATGCCGGAATGTTTGTTTTTGCAACGATCCAGCCGATCCCCGCACCAATCGCAGCCCCAAGCAAAAGGCCTAAAATGACTACCGCGAAAATCGGCAAGTTGTTCTGTAGCAAGTCGGCTGCAAAAACGCCGATAAATGCCGCTAAAGCGCCCACAGACAAATCTATACCGCCTGTGAGTATAACAAAGGTCATCCCAAATCCTGCAAGTGCAATCGTACAACTGTTGACCAAAATATTAATTAAATTACTCGTTTTAATAAAAACAGGATTGATTGCAGTCGAGACAGCCATTATGACTATAAGCACAAGTACAATGCCTAAATAATTAGAAATCGCTTTTTTTAACCGCCCTTGTCCGCGTTTTAACTGATCTATATTATTCATACCGATTCTCCCCCTGCCATATAATTTAACATGTTTTCAATCGTCGCTTGCTCCGTATTTAACTTCGCCACAATCTTTCCTTCTCGCATAACCAACACTCGATCACTGATAAAGGGGATCTCAGAAATATCCGATGAGAAAAACAATATTCCCATCCCTTGTTCTTTAAGTTCCATAATCAGTTTATAAATCATCGCTTTCGCGCCGACATCAATGCCTCTTGTTGGTTCGTCCAATATCAGAATTTTGGGTTGTACCATCAGCGCTTTTGACACCGCCACTTTTTGCTGATTGCCACCACTTAGATTATCTACAGTCTGCCTTAAGCTTGTGATCCTGATCTTAAGTTTATTTACATAATTTAAGGCATCCTTCTTTTCTTTTTTCTGGTTGATAAACCCTGCCCGGCTGATTCTTTTTCTATATACATCACTCAAAGCAATGTTTTCTATGACGCTTCTTATCAAAACAAGCCCCTGCAATTTTCTGTCTTCGGGTACAATTGCAATGCCTTTTTTATATGCACTTTTTGGGCTCGTAAGATTGACTCCTTTTCCTTCTATGAATATTTGCCCGCCTGATTTTTTATCCAGCCCGATAATCGTTCTTACCAGTTCGGTCTTGCCAGAACCAACCAATCCGGTTATCCCGATGACTTCACCTTTATGAAGCCTGAGTGATACTTCTTCCTCTTTTTCTTTTCTCCTCAAATTTGAGATTTCAAATATTGGTTCTTCATTCTTATAGTCCTTAGACTCTTTTTTTGTCTTCTCCATAACCTCTTGTTGTGTTTTAAGCAGGTCTTCTCCTACCATAAAAGATATAACTTCGCGCTGTGTCGTCGATTTTTTATCCAATGTGGTAACAAGTTTTCCGTCACGCAGCACAGTAACTCTATCAGATACGGAAAATACCTCGTCAAGCAAATGCGAAATATAGATGATTGTGGTACCGCGTTTTTTAAGCATGTCAATAATTTTCATAAGCTCATCCACTTCATCCTTGCTGATTGAAGAGGTGGGCTCATCCATAATGATAACTTTCGCATTCTCTGCAACGGCCTTAACTATGGATACGACCTGTCTATATGCAATAGGCAGTTTATCTGTGCGAATTCCGGCATCGATTTTATAGCCCAACTCTTTTATTAAAGCATCGGCTTGGCTGATCATTTTCCGCCCGCTGACAAACCCGAATTTTGCCGTACCGCGCTGGCTCAAAAATATATTTTCTGCAACAGTATAGGCAGGCACCAAAGAAAGCTCCTGAGGTATTATTACAATCCCGTTGTCACGAGCAACGTTTACGTTATATTTTTTCATCTTAATATCATCAATAATAATTTCGCCACTATCTGGAGGATATACCCCCATAAGAATTTTCATTAACGTAGATTTCCCCGCACCGTTTTCACCTACAATCGCATGAACTTCACCTTTTTTTAACTCAAGGTCAACATCAAACAATACCTGAACAGTGGAAAAACTTTTATTTATTTTATTTAGACATACAATCGTATCTTCATTCAAATTATTCACCTCTTGTTTGTTATTAAGTGCCCATAAAAATGGGCACTTAATAACATATCGCACACTATTGCCACTCGTCACTGTATAGGTCAAAATCCCCATACTGTTTTAGGAATTCAACAGAATCCTCCATCAATAAATCAATATTGTCCTGTGTTACGGTTACTACCGGAAGCTCAATTAATTCTTCATAAGGTTCACCGTTAATTGCCTTAACCAGTTGTCTTACCCCCAATACACCCATTGCATATGGGAACTGTGTAACGCCGCCTTTGATAGCGCTACCCTGTTTGATCGCTTCCGCTACTTCACTTTCTACGTCATAGCTGACAATGATAATATCATCGCTCAGACCCGCAGCATCAACCGCGGCAAGCGCGCCAATCGCAGGATCTCCTTGCGAACAGAATATGCCTTTCAGGTCAGGATATTTCGTTAGGAGAGGCGTAATCTTTGAAAGCGTATCCTCACGCGTGCCATCCTGATCGATTGTCTCAACGATTGTGATGTTCGACCCTTCAAGCGCATCCATAAATCCGTCATAACGATCATCCATTGCGATTGAACTGAACTCATATTTTGTCATGATGATTTCGCCTTCGTCATTTAACAATTCTCTCATGAATTCGCCAGCCGCATATCCGCCGGAATAGTTATCCGATGTAACGATAGCGGTTGCTCCTTCGGTTTCTTCAGGTGCCACATCGGTTAATACCATTGGAAGCCCTGCATCCAACGCCTTCTGTAGCGGCCCCGCTATAGCAACGCTATCGATCGGGTTGACTACGATTCCAGCATAACCCTGCGCAATATATGTTTCGGTTGCACGCGTTTCGGCTTCAATATCGTTGTCCGAGAACTGAACAGTGATCTCTACGCCCAACTCCGCCGCTGCGTCCTCATACCCTTCAACCATGACCGTATAGAACTCAACGCTCGGGTCAATCGGTATAACACCAATTTTAATCGTTTCTTCGGCTTCTGTCGTCTCGGCCGTCTCTTCTGTCACCGCCGTCTCTTCTGTCACCACCGTCTCTTCGTTTCCTTCAGAATCTGAAGATTCCGAACATCCAACTGCTAACAATAACAAAGCAATTACCATAACTACAACAACAATCTTTTTTTTCATAACATCTCCTCCATCTTTCATAATTTTCCAATAACGACATTAATTACATACATTATTCTTTATAATATCACCCCTTTTTCTCTATAGAGTCAATACACCGGTCAACAATGTCTAATATCGTGTCAATTTCGCTTTTCTCAATGATATATGCGGGCATAAACGTCATACGGTTCCCATAGTATGCCGCGCGGCATATCAGCACGCCATAATCTAAGGCTTTTTTCAGTACCTCTATTGTTTCCGGTTCTGCTGGCTCTTTCGTCTTTCGATCCCGAACAAGCTCGAGGCTAAGACCTAATCCGATCCCCTGAACATCTCCAATCATTTCATGCCGTTTCTGCAATTGTTTTAGTCCGTCGAGGAAATAATTACCCATCTCTTCATTTCTTTTTAGTAAATTTCTCTTCTTAATCTGATCGATCACCGTCAGCGCCGCCCTGCATCCCACAGCGTTGCCGTGCCATGTACCCATATGTTTATCCGGCTTATCATCCCATACCGACATGACCTCGCTTTTCCCGATAACTGCTGAAAGCGGCCATATGCCACCGGATAAAGCTTTCGATGTTACCACCAAGTCCGGTGTAACATCATAATGCTCGATACAAAACCATTTCCCGCTCCGTCCCATGCCAATCGCGATTTCATCATCAATCATAACAATACCAAATTCATCGCATATTTCTCTTAGCCCCTGCATAAATTCTTTGGGCGGGAATATACCTCCCGTATGGAACTGTGCAGGTTCAACAATCAATGTGGAAATAAAATTCGTTTTTGTTTTCGGGTCATAAATTCCGAATTCAGGAGATTCAAACATCCTCTTTAAATGTTTTACGCAATACATATTACAACTTGGATATTTCATATCGTAATAACAACGGTAACAATATGCATAAGGTATCCTTGTTACTCTGTTTGCCATTGAAGGCATGCCGTCCCGGAAATATACGTTTGGCGCCACGGTCAACGCTCCGGTGGTACGGCCATGATATGCACCAAAAAATGATATAAAATCATGCTGCGGATGAGGCGTATAAGACTCGGCTATTTGTATTGCCAATTCTATTGCTGCGCTTCCACCGATCTCAAACTGGACCTTTGCATCTTTTTTCATTTCTCCGGGGCCTATCCCTGCCAGTTCCTTTACAAGCTTTGCCCTGGGTATATTCGGCATATCTGAAATATGCATCAATGTCTTCATCTGATCGATCACTTCACTGATTAACTCTTCCGGAGCATGTCCAAGACACGAAGCGGCAAATTGTCCATAGGTATCAATGTACTCATTTCCATCGACATCCCACACTCTTGTACCTTTCATACGCTCAAAAACAGGAATTTTATTTGGCGAATCATATGTGACTCTCCAAAATGTACCTCCCGATTCATACTTAAAAAGGTCTTCTTTAATTTCTTGAGATTTTTTCCCGGGTGTATCTCTATATTCTCCCAGCTTACTTGCCATAAAAAGCTCCTTTCATATAATAGATATTTATGTATACGTATACATATTTTTTAAAAAAATTATAATTTGCCCAAAGAACATGAACCTCTCGCGATTAGCTTTGTGGGTAAAAATACCCTTCTTGGTTCATCCGATGTATTCCCATCTATTCTATCAATAATAAACTCTGCTGCCAATTTACCCATTTCCGAAGTTGCACGGCTCACGACGGTTATTGGTGGCACAAGATGCGTTGCAAAATCAAAATCATCAAACCCTATCAGCGATACTTGGTCCGGAATCTTTATACCCATGTCAATAATCGCTTTGTAAGCACCCATAGTCATCAGATTGTTACACGTTATGATTGCCGTGGGTAGTTCGTCATTCGAAAACAATTGAACTACGCCCTTATACGCACCCTCCTCCGTAAAATCGCCATTAATTAAATATCCTTCATTTATCGCAATCCCAAACTTTTTCATAGCAGCTTTATATCCGTTTAACCGCTCATATCCGGGAGTAATATCCTGAGAACCATATATTATGGAAATTTTTCTATGCCCGAGCTTATACAAATACTCGACAATAGAATACAACCCTCCAATATTATCTATACCCACATAATCGTAATCTTCCGTATATTCTATCTTTCTATCCAATAGTACGACAGGGATTCCCATCATCTTTATCCGCTGCAAATCGGCTTGGTTACACCTTACAAAAACTGCTATCAAACCGTCAACACGGAATCTCAGCAGCGAACTTATTGCTTTTCTTTCAATTTCTTCATCCTCGTCCGTATTTTCGAAGATTATGTCATACCCCCTGCTATTGCATATTCTCTCGATCCCGCCAAGCACCGCAGGGAAAAAAGGATTGCTAATGTCAGGAACAAGGTACCCTATCGTCTTCGTATTTGCAAGCCGAAGATTCCGTGCAACCGCATTTTGTACATATCCATATTTTTTTATTACTTCTGAAACCTTTTTATTTGTCTCCGCTGACACACTGGGGTCATTGTTGATGACTCTGGAAACTGTAGCAGAAGATACCCCAGCTAATTTTGCAATATCTCTTTGATTCAAATTCACACACCAAATTCGGTAAGCTTTACGTTCCTTTGTATACGTATACATTAATTGATTTGAAACAGTTTGTCAATACTTTTTTATATATTTTTCGGAATTTTTCGGAATGTATTGGCTCTTCACGATATACAGTGTGGAAACCGGAAAAATAGCGCCGGAAGGTGCGGATGATCATTCTAAAAATCGATCAGCCCGTATTCCGCCAGCCTTTTATCAAATTTTTTTCTGTTTGCGCAGTGTTTTGTAAGCTCTGCGTAAAACGCTTTCGAGTGGTTGGCGTACTTGAAATGGCAAAGCTCGTGCATGATGACATAATCGATCAGCTCGGGCTCGCATCGAAGGAGATGGACGCTAAGGCTGACCGTATGTCTTTTCGGGTTGACGCTTCCCCATCTTGTCAGCATGTTTTTGACCGAGATCCGCACATCCCGTCCCATAAGATGCGGAAAAGCAGAGCGTATTTCTTTTGCGCGGGCGGCAAAGATATTTTTTGCGCGCCGTTCCATCCAAAGTATAAACAAGGCTTTTCGGTACCGTACATCCGCATTGGCCGGCGCATGAAGACGAAGCACACCATCGTTATACGCGGCGGACGTTTCGTCCGTTTCGATCACTTCCAGCACCGTTTTTTCTCCAAGGTACCAGAACGTATCGCCGCTTGCGTATCCGGCCGGGTAGTATTTTTGCCGCTTATCAGCAATTTCTTTGAGTTTGGAGAGAATAAACTTTTCGTTATCGCCAATAAATTGCCGGATGCGGCTTTCCGGCGAATGATGCGGCGCGGAAACAACGACCTTCGACGCACCCGTCACACGGATACGGATATTTTTCATGTTTTTTCTGACCAGCGTACAATTGATGATACCACTGCCTGTTTTGATACTATATTCCACGCATTTATTATAGTATAAATGACTCAACTTCGATACATGATATTTATAAAATCTCTTTTTTGACCTTTTCTATTTCAAATCAAGCCCATTTATTTACAGACCCGTTTTCATGATACATCGATTTTAGTACGATTTAAAATGTTGCCGGATAATCAATGTTTTTTATGGAATAAAACATATTTTGCATAAGGCATGTTTTTATAAAAACATCTCTCAATGTCATTTTTTTAAAGCTTTATTTTATCTTAGCTTCGGACAAAATAGATATAAGAAAAGCATTGAGGTGCAAAAGTTGATAGATAATAAAAACATACACAAAAAAGGAAAATGCCTGAAAATAATAAATAACGGGCCGCTTTTCGGCGAGTGTGATATCAGCACGTCGAAAAACGCCATTCTTCCCATACTTGCGGCGTCTCTTTTAACAAAAGAAACGGTCGTCATTCGAAAAGTCCCAAAAATCACCGATGTCAACAATATGATTTTTTTGCTCAAAGCCTTTGGCGCGGGCGTTACCGTATCAAAAGATACGCTCACAGTATCAGCCAGGACGATCAAAACGACGTCGCCGAATGAATACATGGCGGGCAAGCTTCGGGCGTCTTTTTTGTTTATGGGGCCGCTGCTGGCAAGAGAGGGATACGTGACGATGCCGCTGCCGGGCGGCTGCAGAATAGGGCTCCGGCCGATCGATTTACATATCAAGGGATTTAAGGCGCTGGGTGCAAAAGTGATCACCGTATCCGGGCATGTCATCACGTGGGGAAAAAGTCTTTCGGGCGGCACGATATATCTTGATTATCCGTCCGTCGGCGCGACGGAAAACATCATCATGGCGGCATGCCTGGCCAGGGGAACCACGACGGTCATCGGCGCGGCTGCCGAACCCGAGATCACGGATCTTGTTCATTTCCTTAAATCGATGGGCGCGAAGATACACACCATAGACAGCGGACGTATCATTATTGAAGGTGTGGACACGCTTGGCGGTACGGATTATACACCGATCTCAGACCGTATTGAAGCAGGTACGCTGATGCTTGCCGCGGCCGTTTCGGGCGGCGATATCCGCCTTAACCGGGCCAACATCAACCATTTAGAGCCTGTGTCTTTAAAGCTTGCCGAAGCGGGCGCTGAAATCTTCCCGTATTCGGGAGGCTTGAGGATAAAGGGGAAAGGTGCGGTTCCGATGGATATCGTCTCGTCGCCGTATCCCGGATTCCCGACGGATATGCAGGCGCCGTTTATGGCCGCGTGCTGTATCGCCAATGGCGTCAGCACGGTCAGCGAAACCGTATTCGAAAACCGTTTTTTGCATGTGGCAGAGCTCGAAAAAATGGGCGCCGATATTACGGTTGCCGGGCGCACCGCCGTGATCACGGGCCGGGGGCACCTCAGTGGCGCGGAGGTCTGCGCGACCGACCTCAGGGCCGGTGCCGCGCTTTGCATCGCAGGGCTTGTCGCGCATGGCGAAACCATCATCAAAGACATCTATCATCTGGAAAGAGGTTACGAAGACCTTGAAGGCAAGTTTAAAAGGCTGGGCGCCTCTATTCAAAGAATGTCATAAATCCGCCGCTGATCAAATAAACTGCAAAGGGAGGTGAGTTCGTTTTGATAAGAAGAAGGCGGCGGTTGTCCGTCGAAAGCATCGTTTTCCTTGCCATTATCGTGTTTGTGCTGCTGGCTGTCATCTATCCTGCCGTTACCGTATTGATAAGACATGAACAAAAATCATTGGAAGAGATCGAAATCGAGATCGAACAGGAAAAGTACGTCAACGTGTACATCGACGGCGGGGTGATAGAGATGCCGCTCGAAGAATATCTCGTTGGCGTTGTCGCGGCCGAGATGCCCGCGTCTTATGAACTTGAAGCGTTGAAAGCGCAGGCCGTGGCCGCAAGGACGTATACGCTTTACAAAATGAACAACGGCGGATGCGCCGCCCACGAAGGCGCGGACATCTGCACAGACAGCGGCCATTGCCAGGCCTATATGACAGAGGAGGAGATGGCCGATTTCTGGGGCGACGATGCGGGCCTGTATCTTGAAAAAATACAGACGGCCGTCGCGTCGACAAGCGGTGAAGTGCTTTATTACAAGGGTGAAGAAATACAGGTTTTTTACCATGCGTGCTCGGGCGGGCAGACGGAAAACTGTGAAAACGTATATTCGCAGGTGCTGCCGTATCTCGTCAGCGTACAAAGCGAAGGCGAAGAGGCTTATTCCAACTTCTATGGCGAGGTCGCCGTCAGTTTCAAAGATTTCAAAAGCAAGATGGAGGCATATTCGCCAAGCATCGATATAGACGATGTTGCGTCATGCATAGAAGAGATCGTCCGGTATGAGAGCGGCCGTGTGGAGAGCATAGAGATAGGCGGCGAGGCGTTTACCGGCAGAGAGATCAGAGGGGTCTTTTCGCTGAACTCGGCGAATTTCACAATCGACATCTCGGGCGATACGATCACGTTTAATACCGTCGGATACGGGCACGGCGTCGGCATGAGCCAGTCGGGCGCCAATGCAATGGCCAAAGGCGGCGCAAGCTATGTCGATATTTTGACACACTACTATACCGGTGTCACAATAGAATAACCTTCGTGATTTTAACGTTTTACACCTTATATTAATAAACGCAAATTTTTGATATTTGTATTTTTTTGTGCAAAATGGGGAATTATTATAGCGTGGAGGTGTGAAACAATGAATATTAAAAATATCAAAGACAAAATAACAAAAAAGATAAACAAGCAAAGCATAAAGGGTTTCTTTCAAAAACAGGGGCTGTATGTGCTCATTTTTTTGTGCGTTGTCGCGGCGGGCATCACGGCCATTATCGCATGGCCCAGTCCGAGTACAGATGAAGAGCAGTTAAGCGACTCTGACACGGGCGCGGCTGTGATCGAAGCGCCAACGCTTGAAGAAGAGCTGGCTGCAAGCGAGACAGCATCTGCCACCGTGACGCCCACAGCGACCGATGAGCCCGAAGAAGAAGCGCCGACAGACAATCAAGAAACGGTCGCAGCGAACAACGGCAGCGGCCAGGTCACGCTCAAGAAACCCGTGGATGGGCAGATCATCAATGAGTTTTCGGGAGATGCGCTTGTATATTTTGCATCGCTCAACATATGGGCAACACATAACGGCGTGGACATCCAGACAGAAAACGGCGCACCGGTTGTTGCCGCGCTTTCCGGCACGGTCACAGATGTGTATACGAACGCAGCCGATGGCGGCGTTGTTGTCATAACCCATTCTAGCACGGCAAAGACGGTGTATGCGGGACTTGGCGATATCGTTGTTGAAGAGGGAGACAAAGTCAATACCGGCGATGAGATAGCGGCCGTCGGCGAGATGCCCAAAGAGCTCGATCTGTCATACCATCTGCATTTTGAATATATCGTTGACGGCATCTGGAAAGACCCGACGAAGTATTTCGGGTAATATGTACGACATGTAAAAAAACAGATACGGGAGCCATATAATATCCGGCTCCTGTTTATTATTATACGGGTCTTGAAAAGCCGCAGGAGGGTTTTATTCCGTCGCGACCGCGTCTGTCGGCTCCTCGAAAAGAGAGCTGAAATCGTCGGTCGGTTCGGGGTCTGTTGTCTGTATCGGTACCTCAGTCGGCGTCTCGGTCGGCGTCTCAGCCGGCGTCTCGGTCGGTACCATCGTTTCGACCGTTGTTGCTGCGGCGGTACTGTCCGGCGGCACGACCAGCAGCACGGCCATCACGATCAGCCCCATTACGATCAACGATCCGAGCACCGCGATAAGCGTGATAATGCTTTTCGAAAACGGCCTGCTGTCGTTGCCATCATCGTCTATTATCTGATACACCGGCGGAACATCGATCGTTATGCTTGACGGCGCCGCATCCGTTTGCTGTCCTTCGAGCTTAGCGCCGCAATACTTGCATACCGCTACCCCGTCTTTATTCACATGCTTGCATTTTCCACAAATCATCTTATGCCTCCGCATTTAAGGTGTCTATTTAATGACATCTGTTTTCATATAATCAAAAAGCGCGTCGGGTATATCGATACCGCCGTCCGCGCGCTGATAGTTTTCGAGTATCGCCGCCACCGTGCGCCCGACGGCCAGGCCGCTGCCGTTCAGCGTATGCACGTACTCAAGCTTTTTGCTGTTTTCGCTGCGGTATTTGATGTTGGCGCGCCTTGCCTGAAAATCAAGAAAGTTGGAGCATGAGGATATCTCGACATAACCGTTATAGCTTGGCATCCATACTTCGAGATCGTACGTTTTTGCGGATGAAAAACCGAGGTCACCTGTGCATAGCTCGATCACGCGGTACGGCAATTTTAGCTTCTGCAGTATCTTCTCCGCGTCTGCTAAAAGGCTTTGAAGTTCCGCCTCGCTGTCTTTCGGCCGTGTGAACTTAACAAGTTCGACCTTGTTGAACTGGTGCTGGCGTATCAGGCCGCGCGTATCCCTGCCCGCGCTGCCCGCTTCGGAACGGAAACACGCGCTGTACGCCGTATGGTATACGGGAAGGGTATCCATGACGCTTTCTCTGTACATGTTGGTCACAGGCACCTCGGCGGTCGGCACCAGGTAATATTCCGTATTGCAGACGCGAAACGCATCCTCCTCGAACTTGGGCAGCTGGCCTGTCCCCACCATCGAATCGCGGTGCACCATAAACGGCGGAAACACCTCGATGTAATTTCCTTCAAGCGTATGCGTATCGATCATGAAGCTGATAAGCGAACGCTCAAGACGGCTGCCAAGCCCTTTGTAGAATGTAAACCGCGCGCCCGTTACCTTGGCGGCCGTTTCAAAATCAAGTATGCCAAGCGCCGTGCCGATATCCCAATGGGCAAGCAGAGGGAATTCAAAAGCTCTCGGCGTGCCCCATTTTTTGATTTCTTTGTTGCCTGCGCCGCTTGTGCCGACGGGAACTCCCTCCAGCGGCACATTTGGCGTGGACATCAGTATGCCCGCCATTTCTTCTTCAACAGAGCCAAGGCTTGCGTCTATGGCTTTAATATCATCAGCGACCTGTTTCATTCCCTGTAAAAGCGGCGACACGTCTTTGCCTGCTTTTTTCATAGCGGGTATCGTTTTTGAAGCATCGTTGCGGCGCGCCTTGAGCGCCTCCGCCTCGACGATCAGCCTTCTCCTCTCTTCATCGAGCAGCAGCACTCTCTCCACGACGCCGGTGACGCCTCTCTTCTCAAGTCCGTTTTTTATTTCTTCCGGGTTGTTCCGCATTCTCTTAATATCCAGCATATCTACCTCTGTCGTCATCAATCTTAAGCTTTATTATCTCACAAAAATATCCAATCGGCAATAACGGGTATGCTTTTTACACAAAAAAAGAAACCCTGATATCGTGAAAAAGCACAGTCCGGCCGTTTATCACTGTGACAAGACACGCAAACGAATACCGCTACATTCTGTCGGGAGCACCGACGCCGATAAGGCCAAGGCCTGTCTTTATGACCGTTTTTACACAGTCCGCCAGTAGCAGCCGCGCGGCGGTGGCCTGCCTGTCGTCGCTTATGATCCTGTGCTCGTAATAGAACCTGTTCATCGCTTTGGCAAGCTCTGTCACATGCTTCGTGATCATGTACGGCTCGTTTCTGTCGCACGCTTTTTGCACCGTGTCCGGGAAAGCGTACAGCAGCTTCGCGACCGCAAACGCTTCTTTGTTGTCAAGCGCGGCAAAATCTTTTTGCTCAGCCGTATAATCAAAGTCCGCGCGCCGAAGAAGGCTTGCGCACCGCGCATGCGTATACTGCACATACGGCCCGGTCTCGCCGTCGAAATTCAGCACACGGTCGAACGAGAACGTGATGTCCTTGATGCGTGCAGACGAAAGCGTATCAAACACGACGGCGCCGACGCCGACCGTTTTTGCGACGTCCTCTTTATTCTCGAGCCCCGGCGATTTTTCTTTGATGATTAAGAGCGTTTTTTCCACGGCTTTGTCGAGCACGTCCTGAAGGAAGACCACATTGCCTTTTCTTGTGGACAATGTGCCGCCCTCGAGTGATACCATGCCGAAAGCCACGTGCTCCAAGTCCTTTGCCCATTCATGTCCCATCAGCTCGACAACCTTGAACAATTGTTTGAAATGCAGGTTCTGCTGATACGCGACAACATACAGGCATTTGTGGAAACCGTACGTGTTTTTTCTGTAAAACGCGGCGGCCAGATCGCGCGTGGCATACAGCGTCGCCCCGTCGGATTTGAGTATGATACACGGCGGCAGGTCGTACTCATCGAGCCTCACGACATACGCGCCGTCCGAGAACTCCAGAAGGTTTTTTTGTTTCAGTTCGTCAATGACCGGCTGCATCTTGTCGTTATAAAAGCTCTCGCCGTCATAGCTGTCAAATGTGATGCCAAGCATGTCGTATATCGCGCTGACTTCTCTCAGCGTCAGCTGTTTGAACCAATTGAATATCTCGAGCGCTTCAGCGTCGCCGTCCTCTATTTTTTTGAACCATGCGCGCCCCAGTTCGTCGAGGTACTTATCTTTCTCTGCCTCTTCGTGAAACCGGACGTACAGCTCGAGCATCGCGGATATCGAGTTTTTTTCGATATCCTCCTTGTTGCCCCACATTTTATAGGCCGCGATCAGCCTGCCAAACTGCGTGCCCCAGTCGCCGAGATGGTTGATACCAATCGGTTTATATCCCAAGAACTGATATATCTTGTAAAGCGAATGACCAATGACGGTCGTGGACAGATGCCCGATATGGAAAGGTTTTGCAATGTTGACCGACGAATAATCGATGCAAACGACACGGCCGGCGCCAATACCGCTGCCACCGAAAGCGCCGCCCTGTTGTTTTACGTCTAAAAGGACATCCCTGATATAATACTGCTGGTCAAGAAAAAAATTGATATAAGCGCCCACGATCTTTTTCCCCGAAATAAACGCGGGCAGTTTCAGTTTCTTGTCAATGTCGGCAGCGATCGTGGCCGGCGCTTTTTTCAAGACCCTGGCCAACCGGAAGCATGGGAATGCATAATCACCCATCTCCGTATCGGCGGGAACCTCGATCATGGGCAGGATATCTTCGGCCGGAATATTTGCGGCGCCGGCGACCGCACGGGCCAACTCTTCTCTGTAATCCATTAAGACGCACCTTTCTAACTCGGTATCCTAAGAGAATATACCACATGCCGGGATGATTATCAACGCATTAAAAAGAGAATATGAGCGATAAAAATATGGCTTATTCAATCAGCAGCGCGTCCTGCATGAGTATAACGCCGATATCATTTGCTTTTTCCCACACCAGCGAATCAAATTCCGCGTCATCATGCGGCAAGCTCGTGCCGTCCGACGGCGTCAGTTCGATGCAAAAGCCCGGCTTTTCAAATGCGAGACGAAACCAGTTCTCGAAACCCGCCCCATAAACAGCCGGGTCTTCGGATGGCGGCATGATATCATATCCCGTTGATAACGACAGATCCTGCGCGATCATTTGCGCATCATCGATCAATCCGGCCGTACCGCTGTCCGCCCAATAAATGATCTCCCCTTTCGCATGAAAAGACGCCGCCAGTAAAAAATCGTTGTTTTGGCACAGGCGCATCATGGCGACCACTTCAGGCTCCGTTGCGCTGTCTTCTCCTTTGTACATTTCCGAGCTCGGCACAAAAGTGCTGCTTGCTTTTATTTCCCAATAACAGGGATACTGCCTGTTTAAATCGACGCCGTTGATATTGGCTTTCCATTCCGCATACGTTTCTTGCAGCATCACCATGTTTGAAACCGCCTCAACATCAGACACACTGTCTTTTCCGTTGATCACGAGATTGACGCCGTCCGGGTTGAGCATCGGCACAACATAGACGGTGACTTTATTAAGCAGGCTTTCAATATCATAACCGTCAAACATGGCGCCTGTTGCAAACGCATACATATACTTATCGATCATATTCATCAGATAGCTCGAGCTTATATATTCCCTTGCGTGGTGGCTGCCGACGAGCAGCAGCTTCTTTTCACCGATACCCATTTTGATCAGTGTGATGTCGCGTCCTTCCACAGAGTTCCCGATGCTGCTGACATCAATATAATCATCATACATATCTTCAAGCCGGGCGGCATCCCGCGTCATCATCTCATACGTGTATGGCTGATACGGATCGACAACGTATTCCGGCTGTACGGCCTGTTCACCCAAAAAAGGCAAGCCCGCCGATTGCTGCGGTGTTTGCCCGGCTTCTTGCAGGTCATTGTTTGCCCGCGAACATGCGCCAAGCAGAAAGCATAGTATTATTAACGTAACGGCCATTGCTTTTTTCATTGTTTCCCAATTCTTTCTTCTAAGAAGTGCCGCTTTTTTATTACACTCAGCCGCATATTCTTTTATCGACTTATTTAATCATATTATAGCATATGACAACTTTTTACATGCTGCAAGTTTTTTTTATAAAATTTTCTGATAAACATTCCGAATATCTGCTTGAATTTAATAACCCAAATGACATTTAATAATAGATGCGTCATTAAATGGTAATGCAATCCAGTATTGACAAATGATAGTTATTGTTATAAAATATTCTTGTTGAGAATGATATGAATGTTGAAGGCATTTCGTTTATACTACGAGGTGTCTTTTACTATGATAAGCGGCAGAAAGGGAAAAGATGGCAATACAGGTGACAAAAGAAATATATAGCTTTCTTGTGCAGCATATTTTGGATATGCGGGATAGAAAAATAAGCATTGCGAATAATTTTTCTATGGATTATGAAAAGTATGTTAATATTCTAAGTTTTTTAAATTCTTATATTAAAAGTGTTGAAGCATTTTTAGAAAAAGTCGACATTATTAACGGAGTACATACACCGCCTTTTGTTATTATCGGGAGCGTTGTGGAAGTTCTGGATATGAGGCAAAAAAAGCATTCGTTTATTATTATGGCACCAGGAAAAAGCAGTAGATATGACCAGGCAAATGATGGCTATGAAACGCTGTCCTGCCTTTCGGATGCTGGCAGGTCTTTGCTTTTAAAGAAGCGCGGGCAAGAATTGACAATTAATAAACCGGATGGCCAACTGGTTGGAACAATAGAACGAATCTGTTTTAATATGGAGGGAACATATTGAAGATTTTGTTACACAAATCATCATATGAAAAACTGATAAAACAGGTTTTGTATATTGAAGAGAACATGGATGGTTTGTTGGATACGTGCTTGAGAAACGAGGATTTTTCTTCAGCAGAAAAAGCGAGACGTTTTTTTATGAACTATATCAATAGAATAGAGTCGCTTTTTAAAGAACTGCAGGTTGTCGATAATATGAAGACACAAATAGATTCTCAAGTGAATCTCTTGCCTTTTATTGTTGTGGACAGCCATTTTACGCTTAGCGATAAGGAAAATAGGCGATATTTTTGCCATCTGTCTTATGATAATATTTGGGACCGTAAGAACCCCACTGTTCAACTGTTTTTTCTATCTGAAACCGGGCTCCGGCTGCTTTCCAAGGAAGGTGGGCATACTGTTTATGTAGACATAGGCCTGGGAGCTTCAAAATATACAATTAGTTCTATAAGAATAATTTAATTAAAACATTATATTTAACATTTTTTGAGGTGGTTAAATTGTCGCGTAAAATTATAATAACTGAATCGGATAATAAAAAATTGCAGAAATTAATCAATGATATTATACAGAGTGACCCGAATGGCAGAGAACATATTAGAGCCCTTGATACCGAGTTGAACAAGGCCGATGTTCTTGCTCCCAATCAGATTCCTGCTAATGTTATTACAATGAATTCAAAGGTTTTATTATCGATTGGAGGGGAAGAAGTCACATATTCTCTTGTTTACCCGGCTGATGCCGACATATCAAATAACAGGATTTCGATATTAGCTCCGATTGGAACCGCTATACTGGGTTATAGGGAGAAGGACATATTAAATTGGGAAGTCCCGGCCGGTACTGTTCAGATTAAGATAAAGAAAATACTTTATCAGCCTGAAGCCGCGGGCGATTTTGAATTGTAGCTTTGCAATGGTGGTGAATCGCTAAGTAAAGATACCAGCGCCGGCTTTTAAGGGCCTCGCTGTATTGTTTTTGATGCGTTGAAAGGAAATGTTTTGTCTTTATAACCAACAATTTAAATATGAATGTCATTCTTTTCTTGAATTTATCAGTATTCTATAGTAACATATGCCATGGATGCTGATATCTAATATTATTATGGCAAAAATGATTTTAGTAGGAATGGTGGAAAAAGCCCGTTAAAGGACAAATATTGTGATGCTGGATATTATTCTTACAGTGAGTACTTCTTTTTTAATTTCTTTGTTCCTTACCCCGTTAATCATAACATTTGCAAAGAAAAAAAAGATTTATGATATCCCCGATGACAGAAAAGAGCACAAAACGCCAACGCCGTTATTGGGCGGTATTGCGATATATTTTGCTACCGTTCTGTCCTTTGTGATCTTTGCCGAACCGACATCGGAATATGTGATACCGATACTTGTTGTTGGTGTCACAGGCGTCGCGTTTATGGGATTGATCGACGACATCATTTCTTTATCGGCAAAAAGGCGCATGTTTATACTTTTCTGTATCGCACTCATCGTGTTTTTCGGATGCATCCAGTTATATTTTGTCGACCTGCTGATGTACGACAGCCTCTTTATAAAAATCATTTTTTCGATTTTTATTATTTTCTGGATTGTCGGCATCACAAACGCGATCAATTTTTCGGACGGCCTGGACGGCCTGGCAAGCTATTTATCTCTGGTATCCGCGATATCATTTGCTATTATATTTGCGCTGCAGGGCAGAAATATGCTCATACTGCCGATTGCGGTGGCGCTGTGCGGCGCGATCGCCGGGTTCATCCCGTACAACAGGAATCCGGCCATGGTATTCATGGGCGATACGGGAAGCATGTTTATCGGATTTATGCTGAGCCTGCTTTCCATTACTTCTATTGCGCATGAGACGACATTGTTATCGGTTGTTGTGCCGATCTATATTTTGTTTGTACCGATTTTGGATCTGTGCATGTCGATACTCAGGCGGATCGTTATTAAAAAACCCATTATGAAACCTGACCACATGCATTTTCATCATGTTTTGAACGAGCGGTTCAACAATCATCTGGTCGTCGTCATGATATTATCTTTGATACAAATTATTTTTGCGGCTGCCGGGATATTTATTTTTATAAGTAAATTATTTATCCTCGGATGGATCACGATTGGCTGTATCATTCTTGCTTCCGCCGCGGCTACGATACTGACTGCATTAAAAAGTGTAAAAAAAGTTTGATTTTCTTCAATTAAAAAACTTATCGCACCCTAAAAGCCCGCGGTCTTTCGGAGACCACAAAAAAACGCCGCGATGACGGCGTTTTATACGTCTTATTTTTTTTCATCCTTTTCCCGCAGTTCCACCCGGCGTATCTTGCCGCTGATGGTTTTGGGGAGCTCGGTCACAAACTCGATCTCTCTTGGGTATTTATACGGCGCGGTCACTTTTTTAACGTGTTCCTGTAATTGCCGCTTCAGCGCCTCGGTGGGCTCATAGCCTTTTGCCAGCACGATTGTGGCCTTGACCACCTGGCCGCGGTCAGGGTGCGGCACGCCCGTGATGGCCGTCTCGAGCACGGCCGGATGTTCCATCAGCGCGCTTTCCACCTCAAAAGGCCCGATACGGTATCCCGAACTCTTGATGACATCATCTGTACGCCCCACATACCAGTAATAGCCGTCCTCATCCTTCCAGGCCACATCGCCGGTATGGTAAAGCCCGTCATGCCAGACGCTTCCGGTCAGCGCCTCGTCCTGATAATACCCGAGGAACATACCGGGCGGAATGTCGCTGCCGGTATGAATGACGACCTCGCCTGTTTTGCCCCATTCACATGGCCTGCCTTCATCGTCTATGATATCCACATCAAAGAGCGGAGAAGGTTTGCCCATAGACCCCGGTTTCGGCTCCATATAAATAAAGTTAGCGACAGATATGGTCGTCTCGGTCTGGCCAAAGCCTTCCATCATCTTGAGTCCGGTCGCATTTTTAAACTGAAAAAACACCTCTGGATTCAGCGGTTCTCCCGCGATCGTCGCGTACTTCAGCGCGGAAAAATCGTATTTTGAAAGATCCTCTTTGATAAAATACCGGTACATGGTCGGCGGCGCGCAAAACGTGGTTACCCTGTTGTCGCAGATCGCCTGAAGCATCTTATGCGGAATAAATTTCTCATGGTCGTACACGAACACGGCGGTTTCACCCAGCCACTGGCCATAGAGCTTGCCCCATACGGATTTCGCCCAACCGGTATCGGATATCGTCAGATGCATACCGTCGGGATCGACGTTCTGCCAAAAGACCGCGGTCGGGATGTGCCCAAGTGGATACGTGTATGAGAGTATGACCATTTTGGGCAGTCCCGTGGTACCCGAGGTAAAGTACAGCAGCATGATATCGTCGTTTTCGGGCAGTTCATCCGGTTTTTCAAAAACATCGCTTGCCTGCTCTGTGCCCCGTTTAAAATTGAGCCACCCGTCCTTATCGCCAAGCATCGCTTTAAACTTAAGCGTGGGCATATTTTCCGCCAAATCGACCTGCTCCGCCACGCTGCCTTCGTTCGTGCAGACGATCATACGGATACCCGCTGCACAGACGCGGTATTCGATATCCTTCTTTGTCAGCAGGTGTGTGGCGGGAATGATCACGGCGCCGATCTTGTGCAGCGCCATGATGGTGTACCAGAATTCATAATGCCGCTTGAGTATCAGCATCACCTTGTCGCCTTTTTTAATGCCCAGCGAACGAAAATAATTGGCCGCCTTGTCGCTTAATACTTTCAGATCTGCAAATGTGAATATCTTTTGATCACCGTTTTCGCTGACCCAGACAAGCGCTTTTTTATCAGGTTTTTGTACTGCCAGCTCGTCCAGCACATCGTACGCGAAGTTGAAATGCTCCGGTACGTTTATTTTAAAATTTTGTTTGAAATCCTCATAAGAGCGAAAGTCCGCTTTGACATATTTTTCGAATATCCTCATATCATACTCCCTTTGTTATTTGGCTATGATCGCCAGAAATCTGCATATCCCTTCTTTGGCCTGCATTGCGTGAGGGTGCCTGGCGTCAAAATAAACGGCGTCCCCTTGCTCCAGCAACACTTCCTGGTTGTCGATCAGCAGCGCCATATTCCCCGATATGACATAATCGAACTCCTGCCCTTCATGGATATTCATATGGTTCTTCGCGTCCGTGTCCTTTGGCTCTACCGTGACCATGAACGGTTCCATTTTTTTGTTTTTGAAGATATAAGCCAAATGCTCATATTTATATTCCTTGCGCCTCTCCATTTTCAGGCCTCTGCCCTGTTTGACCAGAGAACATACACTAAGCCGCGGCGTCTCGCCGGTCATCAAATCGACGATATCAATGCCCAGCCTGCCTGCAACGGAATATAAAAAAGAAAAAGAAAAATCATGCTTGCCCGCTTCATATTCCAAATACTGCGCTTCGCTGATACCCGTCGTATCCGCCATCTCTTTAACGGATATATCCATGATCTCTCTTAAAGTTTTCATCCGCTGTGCGATCTTTAATATTTTTTCTTCCATCGCAATCACTCCTTCATCACATTCTATCTGAATTATTGTACGTTTCGCTAACGAACAAAAAATACTCCATCCGCCGCGGCGAAGCATATGACATGGCCGTTCTGAAAAAAGGTTCTTTCTGGTGCATTCCTTCGTCATTTTTCTCGATAAATAAAACTGATGTTATCGTAACATAGCCCCTTTTTAAAGTCAATGTTTGAGCATGCCGTGGTAACCCTGCGGGATAAACGGCTTACCGCGATCAAAATTTGCTTTTTTAGACTTTATTATTTAGGCAATTAAATATATACTTATATAGTATCGTTGCCATGTTTTCAGCCAGGAAAAAAGGAATCCGAAGCTTAGAGGAGATATTTTCATGAGATTCATAAATATTCAGGAATGTGACATACACCGGTTTGACGCAGTCGTCGTCGGCTCGGGATTTGCGGGTGCGGTGATTGCCCGGCAGATATCCGATGCGGCCAATATAAAAGTACTCATATTGGAAAAGAGAAACCACATTGGCGGCAACATGTACGACGGGGAAAACGACTTTGGTGTCAATGTGCACTGGTACGGGCCTCATCTGTTCCATACGAACTCAAAAGAAGTGTACGACTATTTATCCCGGTTTACCGGCTGGTATGATTACAGGCATAAGGTTGTCGGCAGCATTGGCGGAAAAATTGTTCCGATACCGTTCAATTTCAAATCGATCGATATGCTGTTCGACGAAAACACGTCCGCAACTTACAAAGAAAAGATCTCACGCTTTTTCCCGGGCGTATCCAAAGCGTCGGTCATGGACCTGATCAATCATCAGGATGAGGACATCAGAAAAATCGGATACTACGTATATGAAAACGTGTTTGTGAACTACACATCAAAGCAATGGGGCATTCATCCGGATAATATCGATAAATCGGTCATCAACCGCGTTCCGGTCGTTTTTGGCTATCAGGACGGGTATTTCAGCGACACTTATCAGTGTATGCCGGGGAGAGGATACATGCCGATATTTAAAAAAATGCTGGAAAGCGATAATATTTCGGCTGTTCTCGGTGTGGACGCAAACGAGTATATCAGCATAGGTGAAAATGAAGTTGAGGTTTTGGGTACGGCGGCTGCGATTCCGATTATCTATACCGGCATGATTGATGCTTTGTGCCGGTACCGCTACGGGGCGCTGCCTTACAGGTCTCTGAATATGGTTTTTGAGAATCATGAAGTCGATCAATATCAGC
>JAQTSP010000148.1 GCA_028711205.1 Eubacteriales bacterium
CGTTGGGTTCGGGAGGAAACCGCGTCAGCACATGGCCGACACGCCCCGATGTCAAGTCGTCCTCGATGATCTCTTCTATAAAATTGCTTGGTTTTGTTTCCGCCATACCCGTATCTATATCCTCTCACTATGCCGCCGCGCCGAAATAAAAAGTCCGGCGGCCAAAACAGCTTTTCTATCCCCTTGTTTTTTTTGCCGCCGCCACAAGTTCTCTGAACAGCGGATGCGACCGTATCGGGCGTGATTTGAACTCGGGGTGGAACTGAACGCCGACGAACCACGGATGGTCGGCGTTCTCGATGATTTCGACAAGGCCGTGATCGGGATTGATACCGGCAACCCGCATGCCAGAGTTCGTGATCTCCTCAAAATAAATGTTATTGAACTCGTACCGGTGCCTGTGGCGCTCGCTGATCTCTTTTGTTTTATACGCCGCATAGGCGAACGTACCCTTTTGCAGGTTGCACCGATAGCTGCCAAGCCGCATCGTGCCGCCCATATCGGTGATATTCTTCTGCTCGGGCATCAGGTCGATAAACGGATAAGGCGTGTCCGAACAGTGCTCGGTCGAATTCGCTTCCCGGTATCCCAATACGTTTCTCGCGAACTCGATGATCGCGAGCTGCATACCAAGGCAAATGCCGAGGAACGGTATTTTATTCTCCCTACAATATTGTATTGCCCTTATTTTGCCTTCTATACCTCTTTCGCCAAAACCGCCGGGCACGATCACGCCATGCGCTCCGCAGAGCATCGACGAGATATCGTCCGTCTCTTCAAAATCGACGGCGTTGATCCACAATATCTCAACATCGACATTGTTAGCGATGCCCGCGTGCGTCAGCGATTCGGCGATGCTTAAATACGCGTCATGAAGCTCGATGTATTTGCCGACGATGGCGATTTTAATTTTGTCTTTTAAATTCTTTTGTATCTCTATGATCTTTTCCCATTCCGGAAGTTTTGACGGTGTGTCCGGCAGTTCAAGCCGGTTGCAGACGAGCGTGTCAAGCTTTTCTTTTCGGAGCTGTATGGGAACCTCGTAAAGAGATTCGGCATCGAGGTTTTGTACGACGCCTTCCGGACTGACGTTGCAGAAAAGCGCAATCTTGCGCTTGATATCGTCTGTCAGCTCAAGCTCTGTCCGGCATACGATGATATCGGGCTCGATACCGATGGTTCTGAGTTCCTTGACGCTGTGCTGTGTGGGTTTTGTTTTGAGCTCTCCCACTTTTTTCAAATACGGCATCAGCGTTACGTGGATATACATGCAGTTTTCCGCACCGACTTCCCATTTGATCTGCCTGATCGTTTCCAGGAAAGGCTGAGACTCGATATCGCCGACCGTGCCGCCGATCTCGGTGATCACAACGTCGGGCTTGTTTTTGCTGGCAACGCTGAATATCCGTGTCTTTATCTCGTCGATGATATGGGGGATGACCTGTACCGTGCCGCCAAGATAATCGCCCCTGCGTTCCTTGGAGATGACCGTCCAGTACACCTTGCCGGTCGTTACGTTGGAATCCGCAAAAGAGTTTTCGTCGGTAAACCGCTCGTAATGCCCGATATCAAGGTCTGTCTCTGCGCCGTCGTCGGTGACGAAAACCTCGCCGTGCTGAAAAGGACTCATCGTGCCAGGGTCGATGTTGATGTACGGATCGCATTTTTGAAGCGATACCTTAAGACCCCGGCCTTTAAGCAGCAGCCCGAGCGACGCTGCGGTAATGCCTTTGCCAAGCGACGATACGACCCCGCCGGTAACGAAAATAAATTTGGTTGCCATTAAACCCCTCCCAGTCAAATGATATTATTTTTATAGATATTCCATCACAACGATTCTTGTACGTTTTTTTCGCGACGCCTTGTCTATTTCAAGATAACACTTTCCGGGATGCGACACATCGTATTCACCGCCGGCCGCCTCCAGGAATTCATGAAGCGGCGCGATATCCATCGTTGAAACGGGTGTCTTAAAATGCATCGGTATAATGATATTGGGGGATATCCGCTCGCATATTTGGAGCGCCTCGTGCGCGTCGATCGTAAATTTACCGCCAACAGGAATAAGGAGTATGTCCGTATTTTCAAGCTTTTCAAACACGTCATCGTCCGGGATGGTGCCGATATCGCCCATATGGCACAGCTTGATGCCGTTGATCGAAAGCGTAAAAACAAGGTTTGGGCCTCTGTGCGCGCCACGGGAATGGTCGTGCCATGTTTTTATGCCTTCGATGACGATATCGCCGAACTGATGGACACCCTCAGTATCGACTTTTGTATAATCGCCTTTGACGTGGCTGAGATTGTTATGGTCAAAATGCGCGTGGGTAATGACGACGATATCCGTCTCAATATCCTGGGGTGTATAACCAAACGAGCCGTCGTAAGGATCGAACAATATTCTCGTTCCGTTTTTGAGTGTCACGATAAAACAAGAATGGCCTAACCAATTGATTACCATATGATCACCTCATTTTCATTTAATGATTAATTTATGCAATCTTTCATACTTTTAAACGAAAGATCAAGTTTGTTCAAAGATATTGAATCATCGATATTAAGCCGATATTCAAGATTAACGCTGCCGCTTTGCTCACAGACCGTGCTTTCCACACGAAAAGCAAAAATGCTCATTTTCATCGTGCCAAACGGTGTGGACAGCTTGCTTTCATACACGCTGTTTTGCGAAAAAACCATATGCGTGTCGATCGCGCCGCTTCGGGAAAGTGTCACGCTTCCGTCTTCCAAAATCAACCTTGTTGTCGTACCATGGTTACCGGTGAGTTCGCTCTCATCGTATTCTAAAAGGTACCCGTCCGCGTTCTGATACAGTCTGCCCTCCGTGACAAATTCGATATAATCATCCGCGCCGCCTTCTGTTTGTGTGCCTTTTATTGTCAGCAGAACTTTCTGCATACCCGTCCCCCTCAAAATACATCCCAAGAAACCTTTGGAATTTCTTAGGGTCCCATAATAATTCTAGTGTATTATAGCACAAATCAAACCAATTACAAAATATAAATGACACGATAAATAAAGAAAATGCAAAGATTGTGTGAACGAATTGCAAATATGTAAATATTATCATTGATAAACGTTTGCCTTGTTTGTGTGTTGCCATTGCCCATGATCCATGATAAAATCTACTGAATATTTTTGATTGTATTTTAGGGAGACCAACAATGAAAAAACACTGGCTGTTTGGCTTGGCATTCGTCATTATGATCACAGCGCTTTGCGGCTGTGGCACAAATTTTACTCAACCGGAGCTTTCAAAAGAAATCGATACAACAGACGGAGGCTTTGTCTTTTATGTTCCCGAAGGCTGGTCGGTTTTTGATGAATGGTATGTTGAGGACTGTATATTGTCTATCACGAAGGATTATGAGATTTACGCGGATATATACTTTTACAGCGATGAGGTTTACGATTTTACCGAAGTGTTTTGTTTAAATAATGCCGTAAACTATTATGACGACAACATGATCGGGGATATAGAAACGCTCGATTTAGACGGCATGACAGCTTATAAGTTCCAGTACTCAAAAATTGATATCGGGGCAGACGGGCTGGAATATAACTATCATGGATTTGTGTACATGATCGATGCGCCGTCCGGCGTGATTGAAGCAAATATCTATTATTCTCAGACCAAGCTCGAGAAAACGTACTGTACGCCTTCGGCGGACGGATTAAACCTGCTTCAAAGAATAATCGAAAGCATCGAGGTCATCTAAAATCACAAAAAGACATACAAGGCCTTTTGCATTGATGCAAAGGGCTTTTTTTATTATGGTCTTTGAAAAGCCGCAGGCATTACAGGGCGTGTTGTATAGTTTTTTGTTATGTGGCAATAATTGAAAGTGCATATGCATGATAACTTTATAGCGAGGGATAATTGATGTTGAAGAAAAAGCGAATTGTGATGACTGCAATGATTTTTTTATTCGTGCTTATATTGTGTGCGTGTGCAAAAACGACGCCGTTTCGGCTTCATATCATAGCCAATTCGGACAGCGCCGAGGATCAGCAGGTCAAGCTTGTGGTCAGAGACGCGGTGCTTGAAATCACAAAAGACGGTATGGAAAATTGCGATAACGCAGAACAGGCAGAGGAATATATCACAGAAAACATAGAGATAATATTAAAGACGGCAAACGACACGCTCATTGAAAACGGCTTTGGCTATGCGGCGACGGCGACAGTCGGAACCTGTTATTTTCCCGAAAAGAGCTATCAGGATATCACCTATCCCGAGGGAGATTATCAGGCGCTTAAGGTGATACTCGGCGACGGCGAAGGGCAAAACTGGTGGTGTGTGATGTTTCCTCCCCTTTGTATCACGGAGATAGAGGGCGGTGAGGAAGACATAGAGTATACGTCGTTTTTGGCAGAACTCTTTGCAAGCCTTTTTGGGGAATAATGCTGTCAATAAACCAGTGGAGAGAGCGACATGAACAGACAAAAACCCGCCTCAAAAACAATGTGCTTTTTTGGGGAACACGGAATCAAAAAACCGTTGGCAATCGTGCTTGTATTGCTGACGGTTTTATTTTATGGATGCGGCGCCGTGCCGGCAGCCGCGTTTAAATTCGGCTCAAGCGGCGACGAAGTCAAAGAGATTCAGCAAAGATTGAAAGACTGGGGATATTATGACGGCGAGGTGGACGGATATTACGGCAAAGCGACGGAAGATGCCGTCATCGCGTTCCAGATCAAGCATAAAATCAGGATCGACGGCATCGTGGGCGAGGAAACGGCGGAGAAACTCGGCATATCCCTGCCAAGCGGCGGCGGGACCGGTGGGAGCGGTGATGTATATCTTTTAGCACAGCTTGTCTATGCGGAGGCGCGCGGCGAATCGTATACGGGCAAGGTTGCCGTGGCCGCAGTTGTGCTGAACAGAATCGAAAGCTCGCTTTTCCCGAATAGCATGGCGAAGGTGATCTATCAGCGGGGCGCGTTTTCGGTTGTGGACGACGGGCAGATCAACCTTGCGCCCGATCAGGAGTCTTTAAAAGCCGCAAGGGACGCGCTGAACGGATGGGACCCTTCGGGCGGCGCTCTCTTTTACTATAATCCAAGCAAAACCAGCAATGCGTACATACTATCAAGACCGGTGATCTGTACGATCGGCAACCATGTTTTCTGCAAATAAGGAGGAAAAACGATATGAAAAGGATATACAGGATCATCGCGGCGTGCGTCGCGGGTGTGGTCATCGTCGGGCTGTCCATATATGCGATCGTCATCGATAATCAAAAAGCGGTGCTGAAAAACCAGCTGACGGCGTTTTATCAAAAAGCCTTTGAAGAGCTGATGACGGATATGGACAGCCTTCAGACAAAACTCAGTAAGCTGGAAGCGGCCGGCAGCACCAATCAGTATACGACGCTGCTGATGGACGTATGGCGCCAGACGGGCGATACCGAGAGTTCTATTGCGGCGCTGCCCGTATCGTATACAAGCACATCGGCGCTGACGCAGTTCATCAACAGGACGGGAGATTACTGCAAATACCTGTCCAACAAACTGGCGCTCGGCGAGGAGATCACGGCAGAGGATGCGGAGCAGCTCAGATCGCTTGCGGATTCGTGCGGCGAGATATCGCTCTCGCTTGGCGACTTGTGGCAGCTGGGATACCCTTCAGTATTCAGCGGCGATGTGTTCATGGCGGACGATACGACTGAGGGCAATCTTAATTTTGCCAATCAGGAATTTCCGCGCCTGATGTACGACGGGCCTTTTTCCGAGAGCACCGAAAACAAAGAGCCCGAAGGGCTTGGCGGCGAAGAAGTAACAAAAGAGCAGGCAAAACAGGCGGCCGCGGAATTCCTGGGCGTTGACGTGAGCACATTATCGGACGACGGCGAGTTAAACGGTAAAATTGCGTGCTTTGGATTTTCGGGCGAGACGGGCGGCAGCGCCTTTTCGATATACATTACCAAACAGGGCGGCGCGGTGCTTTGGTATATGAGCTACCGCGATACCGGCATATCGGCGGTGCCGTCGGATGAAAGATACGAAGAGCTGGTGGGTATCGCACAGCAGTACTTGCGGGACAAAGGCTACGGCGAAACAGAACCCAGCTATGCCCAGTTTTACGGCGGCATGGCGGTCATCAACCTGGCGCCGGTCGAGGACGGTATCGTGCTTTATCCCGATCTTGTCAAGGTTTGGGTCGACATATCGCAAAACGACGCGGCGGGCATCGACGCGAACAACTATCTGATGTCGCATAAAGAGAGGGATATGGCTGCCGCGGCGCTGAGCGAGGACGAAGCCAGGGCATATGTCAACAGCTCCCTTGAAATAACGAACGTGCGCCTCGCGCTGATACCGCTGGAGACGGGCGAAGAAAAGCTCTGCTTCGAGTTTACCGGTACGATCGGCGGCAACGATTATATCGTCTATATCAATGCCGAGACGGGTACAGAAGAAGACATACTGATGATACAGCACACAAACGAAGGCACGCTGGTGCTGTGAACATGGCTAAAGAAACACATAAAAAAGAGGCTATGATAAGTGCGTCATAGTCTCTT
>JAQTSP010000149.1 GCA_028711205.1 Eubacteriales bacterium
TGGGGGCCATCGGGCCTTCTCCGTTCACGACATCGTTAGAGTCGATCATACGTCCGTGCCTGTGCGCGACGACGGATATACCTCCGCCCATATGGGTTATTATGAGATTGAGGTCACGGTAATTTCTGCCTATTGATGCAGCGTACTGTAACCCCACCTCTTTTTGGCTTAGCGCATGCGTCCTGCTTTCACGGTATATGCCGCGCAAGCCAGTGATACGCGCTACATCCTGAAATTCGTCCGTATCCGGCGAGTTGACCACATACGCCGGAGCTTTACTTATCTCCGCCAGTTCATGGGCAAGAATGGATCCCAACATGGCCGGATGCTTAACCAGATGCCCGTCCGCCGCGTGTTTGAGTACGAGGTCGTCTACGATGTACGTCCCGCTCTCGACTGCCTCCAGACTACCGCCACGACCGGAATATGCGCTGACGTCGTTAAGTGATATGCCGCCCTTCTCCAGCGCGTCCAATATCTTCTTTTTCCGATAATCAAGCTGATCTATGATTTCCTTGAAATCAGCGAGTTCCTCCGTGGTGTGTGGAATACTTACCGAAAATATCTGGTCCTCGTTGTTAAACACAGCCACTTTAGTGGAAGTCGAACCGGGATTTACCGCAATTATTTTATAAACTTTCTCCATTTTCACTCCTATCGTACCAGCAGCGTCGCGACGGCTATGGTATTAAACTTGGTATCCCAGCTGTCTGCACGCGAAGTGAATACGATAGGTGCTTTTGCTCCCGCCACCACGCCTGCCGACTTCACGTGTGCGAAGAACGCCAGCGATTTGTACAGCACATTGCCAACGTCCAGCGTCGAGACAAGCAGCATATCCGCTTTTCCTGCAACAGGGCTTTTATATCCCTTATGCTTTGCGGCTTTCTCGGATATCGCAAGGTCAAAAGATATCGGACCGGCAACAACGCATCCGGTTATCTCACCTTCTACGTTCTGCTTCATCAGCTCTGCGCCGTCAATCGAAGACTGTATCTTTGGGTTTACCGTTTCGCTACTGCTTAGCACAGCTACTTTCGGCTCGGCTATGCCCAGCCTGTGCAATATCTCCACACCGTTTTGGATTATCTTCTTTTTCATTTCCAGATCCGGCTCGGGAATGAACCCGGGGTCGGTAATAAACAGTAACCGCTCGTTTTCTTTATCTTCTACGATAGCGATGGAACTTATGGCTCTGTCCCCATCTCTCAGGCCGTATTCTTTATTGAGCACTGCTTTCATGAAAACAGAGCTCGACACCATTCCCTTCATTATGATGTCAGCCTTGTGCGACGAAACTAAACGGACCGCGTCACCGCACGCGTCCTCATCGCTGCACGCGTCGAATATCTCATAATCGGCGGGATGTGCGCCCTGAGACTGCAATGCCTTTCTTATCTTCCCGCTGTCTCCGAACAAAGTAAAGTCGGCTACGCCCTCATCCTTGCCGTGGATGACGGCCTCAAGCACCTCGGCATCCGCAGCTGCGGCTACCGCTACTTTTTTGCGGCCAAATGTCTGTTCTTTTGCACCGGCGATCAACTCATCTATGCTTTTCAATGACTGCCTCCAATTCCGATGTCATATTCTATTCCGCCATCTTTCTATACTGCTCATATTTGAGCTTGGCTTCTACACGCGCCTCTTCAAACAGCACCTCGGCACGGTCGGCAAACGTCTTCTCGAGCACCGTAAATCTATTCTCCCCTCTCAGGAACTCGATGTAATCGAGAACAGGCTCTTTTGAATCGAATATGAACGGATTCTTGCCCTGTGCGGCAAGCTGCGGGTTGTATCTGTAAAGCAACCAATACCCCGCTTCCACAGCACGTTTCATTTCCGTCTGCACCGTATTCATACCCGCCTTAAGCCCGTGGCTTATACATGGCGCATAGGCGATTATCAGAGAAGGCCCGGGATACGCCTCCGCCTCCAGCACTGCTTTGAGCAGTTGTGCATAGTCAGCACCCATCGACACCTGCGCCACATAGACGTTGTGATAGTTCATGGCCATCATGCCCAGGTCTTTTTTTTGCGAGGTTTTGCCCGATGCCGCAAATCTCGCCACCGCACCTTTTTGCGTTGCCTTTGATGCCTGCCCTCCCGTGTTGGAATAAACTTCGGTGTCAAGGACGAGCATATTCACATCCACACCCGACGCCAGCACATGATCCAAGCCACCGTAACCGATATCGTATGCCCAACCGTCGCCGCCAAACATCCAAACGGATTTTTTTATTAGATACTCCTGATTGTCTTTCAGGTAAGTTATGAGCTTGCCTTCTTCTCCCTTGGCATGTGCCGATAAGACGTATTCTCTCAGCTTCTCGCCCGTCTTCTTGGAGCGCTCACCGTCTGCAAACGCTTCCACCCATTCGCCGATACAGTTTTTCAGCTTGTTGTCGCTCGTTATCCCGGTCAGGCGCAGTGCTTTTTCCTTCAGGCTGCGACGCTGTTCTTCAATGCCCAGGCAGATGCCCATACCGAATTCCGCATTATCCTCAAACAGCGAATTTGAATGTGCCGGTCCAAAGCCTTTTTGGTTAGTCGTGTACGGAAAGGCCGGGTAGTTCGTCGACCATACCTGTGCGCATCCCGTTGCCGCAGCAATACACATCCTGTCGCCGAACAGCTGCGTGATAAGTTTGGCATATGGCGTCTCTCCACAGCCCGGGCAAGCACCCGGATACTCCAGCAGCGGCAACTCAAACTGACTGCCCTTAACCGTCTTACAACCGAGTGGATTTTTCTTGAAGGGAAGCGCCGTCACATAGTCCCAGTAGACCATCTCGTCTTCGTGCCTGGCAAGCGGTTCCATCGTAAGCGCCTTTTGCTTGCTCGGACATACGTTGACACAACTTGCACATCCAGCACAATCGAGAGGATTTATCTGTATCGAGAACCGATAGTTCTTTAGCACCTTTTCATTTGCCGGTGCGTATTTTATGCCCTTGGGTGCATTCGCAACCTCTTTTTCGTTAAGCAGGAAGGGGCGTATCGTCGCATGCGGACAGACATAAGCACATCTGTTACACTGTATACACGCATCTTTATCCCAAACGGGAACCGCAAACGCTATGCCGCGCCGTTCATATTTCGAAGTGCCGACAGGCATCGTCCCGTCCGCCGCGTCAGCAAATGCGCTGACGGGGATGCTATTGCCTTTCTGGGCATTCGCGAGGTTCATTTGGGTACGCACGAACTCGGGAAGATCCTTGTCTTCTTTACGTTCCGGTTCGCATACACAATTCGCCCATGCTTTGGGAACCTCAATCTTGACGAGATTCTCTATACCCTGGTCGACTGCCTCATAATTCATCCGCAGCACATTATCACCCTTCATGCCATATGTCTTTTTGATCTGGCTTTTCATATGCCCGACAGCTCGGTCGATGGGGATGATGTCAAGTATCTTGAAGAATGCCGCCTGCAGGATGGTGTTGACCCTCTGCCCCATGCCCAGCTTGGCCGCGATACCAGTGGAATCGATGGTATAGAGCGAGACGTTATTTTCCGCAATATACTTTTTATATGCCGAGGGCAGATGCGCGTCCAATTCTTCGGGCGTCCAACTACAATTGAGCAGGAATGAGCCTCCCGGAGCGACGTCGGATATAATATTGTATTTGAACACATATTGCTGATTGTGGCAGGCGACGATATCCGCTTTCTCGATTATATAGGATGACAGAATCGGCTTGTGCCCGAACCGCAGATGCGATTTCGTGATGCTTCCCGATTTCCTGCCGTCATACTCGAAGTAAGCCTGTACAAACATATCGGTATTTTCACCGATGATCTTGATAGCGTTTTTGTTCGCACCGACGGTGCCGTCCGAAGCCATGCCCCAAAACTTGCATTTTACGGTGTCGTCAAAAAGCACATTAACGCAATCGCCGACTTGGAGCGACGTATGCGAAACGTCATCGCAAATTCCGACCGTAAAGTGGTTCTTAGGCTGCGCTTGCTTGCTGTTTTCATATACCGCAATGATTTGTGCGGGAGGCGTATCTTTCCCGCCGATGCCGAAACGACCACTTGTCACAAGCGGACGTAGCTCCGACTCGTAGAGCGTGGCGCACACGTCTTCATACAGCGGATCCCCGACTGCACCCGGCTCTTTCGTCCTGTCAAGAACGGTGATCCTTTTGACGGTCTTTGGTAAAGCATTCAGAAAATGCGTCTGGCTGAAAGGCCTGTAAAGATGGACCTGCAGGAAGCCGACTTTCTCTCCCCTGGCGTTGAGATAATCTACCGTTTCACGGATGGTGCCACTCACCGAGCACATGGCTACGATGACATGCTCCGCATCCGGCGCACCGTAGTAGTTGAAGAGATGATAGTTCCTGCGCGTGACTTTATTGATCTTACGCATAGATTCTTCCACGATGTCGGGCAACGCGGTAAAATACGGCGTGCAGGCTTCGCGGCTCTGGAAATATGTATCGGTACTTTGTCCGGATGTACGCAGTACCGGGTACTCGGGATTGAGCGCGCTCTTACGGAATTCTGCAAGAGCGTCCTGATCGACGAGGTCGTAAAGCGTCTCGTTGTCCAGACATTCGATTTTTTGTATCTCATGAGATGTCCTGAACCCATCGAAAAAGTGCATAAACGGCACATGGCCTTTTATTGATGCCAGATGCGCTACCGCACCCAAGTCCATGACTTCCTGAACATCCGAAGACGCAAGCATCGCAAAGCCCGTTGCGCGGCACGCCATTACGTCAGAGTGTTCCGCGCTGATGGAATATGCGTGCGGGGCAACCGAGCGCGACGCCACATGTATTACACCGCTCTTGAGCTGTCCTGCCATACGGTACATGACCGGGATCATAAGCAACAATCCCTGGGATGAAGTATAAGTCGATGTCAAAATGCCCGCCTCCATCGCTCCATGCACTGCTGCCGCCGCACCGGCTTCGGACTGCATTTCAATTATCCGCACGGGTTTGCCGAAGATGTTTTTGCGCCCGTTAGCAGCCCATGCATCGATATTCTCCGCAATGGGTGAAGACGGTGTGATGGGATAGATTGCAGCAAATTCGGTGAACGCATATGCAACGTGCGCCGCCGCTTCGTTTCCATCGATTGTTCTGATTATTGATTTCATATAACAGGTACCTCTTATCTTGATTGAGATTTCCGTCGTTAAGCGGGCAAAACGGCACAATATCTTATGTCTGTTATGTAGACATTTAATTAAGTATACTGTACAATATGTATTATATTCTACCGATACCATTTCGTCAATATAATATTAATAATTGATTATTTTTTATATTTGTTTATAAAATTCAAATATGCATGCTATAATGAAGGGAACAAAAAACAGAAGGAGTTATCGCTATGGCAACATTCAACAACTACAAACACGTATTTACACCTATCCGCATTGGTCCTTTAACGCTCAAAAACCGCATCCAGTTCTCGCCGATGGTCTGTGACCTCACCAACGCAGCCGGCGAAGCAACGCAGGCTTATATTGACTTCGTCGAGATGCAGTCTTCTACCCGCGCCGGTCTCATCACTCTGGGTGCAACGCCCGTCGACCGTGTAACGGGCACCGACTACCCACACGAGCTGGATATCACCGATGACGGAAAGATTACAGGCCTCCGTCAGCTTGCAGAGGCAGCGCACTTGTATGGCGCCAAGCTGTCCGTCGAGCTCGTCCATGCCGGACGCGGTGCACACCCGGATCTTTTGAAGACGGACTATGCGCTCGCTCCGTCCAACATACCCATCCCTAGTCAGATGCAGTACATCAAAGAGATGGATCAGCACGACATCGAACACGTCGTCGCCTGCTATGCTGACTGTGCCCTGCGCATATACCGCTGCGGGTTCGACGCAGTGATGATACACTGCGCGCATGGTAACCTGCTGGCCCAGTTTCTGTCTCCTCTCACCAACAAGCGCTCAGATATCTACGGCGGCTCTCTGGATAACCGCGCTAAAGTCCCCCTGATGGTGCTACGCGCCGTCCGCGAGGCCGTCGGACCGAAATGTGCTATCGAGATGCGCATAAGCGGTGATGAGATAGTCAAAGGCGGTATGCGCATCAACGAAACAATCGAATTTATAAAAATGGCGCAGGAATATATCGACCTCGTACATGTCTCCGCAGGCTTGATCGTCGATTGGAGGACACAGTATTACACGATGCCACCCTACTATCTTCCCAGAGGCGCAAATGTCCCTTACGCACACGCCATCAAACAATGTCCGGATATCCATATCCCCGTAGCCACCGTCGGCGGCATCGTAACGATAGCACAAGCCGATGAGATCATCGATTCGGGCAGCGCCGATATTTGCGCCATGGCGCGGGCGTTGCTCTGCGATCCCGAACTTATCAAAAAATCTTATCGCGGCGAACCCGAGACGGCGCGCCCCTGCCTGCGCTGTTTTTACTGCAATGGCGAATATGGCGGCCATATTACCTGCGCTGTCAATCCAGCGTTAGGCCGCAAGGAAAAGTACGCGACTGTCATGCCTGCCAATAAAAAAAAGAA
>JAQTSP010000150.1 GCA_028711205.1 Eubacteriales bacterium
GCTGCCGATGACCGGGATCGCCACAGCGTTTTTGACCTCTGCAATGATACCATTGTCCGATTTTCCGCTGTAGAACTGCTGTCTTGTCCGGCCATGGACAGTGACAGCGCTTGCGCCCGACTGCTCCGCCATTTTCGCGAAATCGACGGCGTTGACGCAACTCTCATCCCAGCCTTTTCGGAATTTGACAGTGACCGGCAGGCGGGACGATTCCACGGCGGCTTGTATGATCTTTGCCGCAAGGGGCATGTTTTTCATTAAAGCGCAGCCCTCGCCGTTCGCGGTGATCTTTGGCGCGGGGCAGCCCATATTGATATCGAAAACGGCGATCCGGCTTTGATATTTTTCGCTGAGCAGTTCGATGCTTTTTTTCAGCGCGGCGATATCGCTTGAAAAAAGCTGGACGCCGAAAACGTCTTCATTTGCGGCGGGATACAACAGCGTGCCCGTTTTTTTCGATCCGTATTGCAGCCCTTTCGCGCTGACCATCTCGGTGTATGTAAATCCTGCGCCCTGTTCGATGGCGATCTGCCTGAAGGCCGCGTCTGTAATGCCCGCCATCGGCGCCAGAAAAATGTTGTTTCTTGTACCTGCAAACATGTTAGTCTTCTATGACTTCCGCCGGCTCGGTCGGCGAAACTGTCGGCGAGGCGGTTGGCGATTCGGTTGGCAATGGCGTCGGGTCGGGCAGCTGTTCTGTCAGCTCCATGCTGACGATACGCCAGTTATCCTCATATCTGACAAGCGTCATATCATAGATGGCGTTATCCCATACCGGAGGCGTCTCGCTTAAATGGCTGTCTGTGTTGGCGTATATCTCTCCGTCAATGCTTAATATTTCCTCCGTGACTTTCAGAGTCACAGTGTTTTGCCACGGGAATATCAGCGCAAAACCGACGTCGATGTTATAATCAAAATCCGAAATGATGTACTGCTGATAAGTATCAGAGTCAAGCATGTCATCCTCTTCCAGAAAACCTTTGGAAAACACCTGAGACAATGTGGTCGGGTCGTCTCCTTCAATGATCACTTCCGCTCTTAACTTCATGCTGTCCTGCACAAGTATACGTACATTCATATAATCCATTGCCATAAAAAAAGTAAGCACAACAAGACCAATGGCAAGCGCCCATACCAAAAGCCTTGATATGATATACCATACAAACTTCAGTACAACATGTAACGCTGTCGGCAAAAAAAACCACTCCCTCTTCTGCACAATAATATCACAATTATTTTTAGTTCACAATACAAAGAAAACAGGCGCAGTTTTTGAGCGGATGATACAGGCAAAATTGGGCGGCATCAGGATCCGGGGCTTTTTATCACGGCAACCTAAAAAAGCGCTCCAAAAAAGGAAACGCTTTTTGTTCAATACCGTTATTCTTTGGGTTTCATCGTCGGGAACAGTATGACGTCTCTGATAGAGTAGCTGTCCGTCAGAAGCATGACCATTCTGTCGATGCCGATACCCATTCCGCCGGTCGGCGGCATGCCGTATTCCAAGGCGGCGATATAGTCGTCGTCCATCATGTGCGCTTCGTCGTCACCCTGCGAGCGTTTTTTTGACTGCGTCAAAAATCTTTCGCGCTGGTCGTCCGGATCGTTGAGCTCCGAAAATGCGTTCGCCAGCTCCCTTGCGGTGATAAAAAGCTCGAAACGTTCCGTCAGCCACGGCGCATCCTGCATTTTCTTTGCAAGCGGCGAAATTTCGACCGGATAACCCGTAATAAACGTGGGCTCTATTAGCTTGTCCTCGACAAACGCCTCGAAAGCCGCGTTTAAAACCGTGCCCTTCGTCTGGAGGCCTTCCAAAGCAAGCCCGATGCTTTTGCCTGTACGTACCGCTTCATCGTCGCTGCAGTCCGAGAAATCCGCGCCGGTATATTCTTTTACGGCGTCCAGCATGGAAAGCCTGCGCCACGGCGGCTTCAGGTCTATTTTTGTGCCCTGATAGGTGGTTTCTCCCGTGCCGTACAGCTTTTGAGCGCAGTGATAAAAGAGATTTTCGCAGAGCGTCATCATATCGTCCGCATTCGCGTAGGCCTGATAAAGCTCTATCATTGTAAATTCGGGGTTATGCTTGATCGAAATGCCTTCGTTTCGAAATATCCTGCCGATTTCATATACTTTTTCGAAACCGCCGACGATCAGGCGTTTTAAATGAAGCTCTGTCGCGATCCTGAGGTACATATCAAGATCGAGCGTGTTGTGGTGCGTTTTAAACGGGCGCGCTGCGGCGCCGCCGGCCGATCCCATCAGTATCGGTGTCTCCACCTCGAGAAACCCCTGTGTATCAAGATATTCCCTGATATATTTAATAATTTTTGAACGCGTGACAAACGTCTCTTTGACTTCCGGATTGACGATAAGATCCACGTAACGCTGGCGGTACCTCAGATCCATGTCTTTGAGGCCGTGAAACTTCTCCGGCAGCGGCGACAGCGATTTTGCGAGCAATGTGATCTTTGAAGTTTTTACCGATATCTCCCCCGCGTTTGTTTTAAAAACCTCTCCCTCAACGCCGACGATGTCGCCGATATCAAGTTTCTTAAACTGATCGTAGTGATCTTCACCCAGTACGTCCCTGCGTACATAAAGCTGTATCCGGCCGTCAAAATCCTGTATGTGTGAAAAACTCGCCTTGCCCATCACACGCTTTGATATCATCCGCCCAGCCAGGCTGACATGCTTTCCTTCAAGCGCGTCATATGCGGACAAAATGTCGGCTGACGAATGTGTTTTGTTAAAGCATGTGATATGAAACGGGTCTTGTCCTTCTTCTCTTAGCGCGTTAAGCTTTTCCTTTCTGACCAAAAGGACTTCGCTCAACTCGTCATTATTCTGTTCGGTATGAATATTATCTGACATTTCTTCCGCCTTACTTGTGTATATCTATGACCTTAAACCTGATCGTTCCTGCCGGCGTGCTGACCTCTGCGATATCACCCGCTTTTTTGCCGAGCAGCGCCGAGCCAACGGGCGACTCGTTTGAAATGCGTTTTTTATCCGCGTCAGCCTCCACCGAACCCACGATATGATACTCTTCCTCTTCACCGAATTCCATATCAAGTATACGTACGGTCGTTCCGATATTGACCGTCGACAAATCGACGTCATTATCATCTAAAACAACGGCATTCCTCAAAAGCTTTTCGAGTTGTGCAATCTCAGTTTCGACTTTTGCCTGCTCGTTTTTCGCTTCATCATATTCGGCGTTTTCGGAAAGGTCTCCAAAGGCTCTTGCTTCTTTGATCTGCTCGGAGATCTCGGCTCTCCTCACTGTTTTGAGAAAATCGAGTTTTTCCTGTTTTGCTTTCAGACCTTCTTCTGTGAGTATGACCATGTCGTTAGCCATAACGCGCCTCCCCCAGTGATATTCTTTGTTAAGATAATATGTACTAAATAAACTGTATTATACCAACTTTTTCATTAAGCTGCGAAAATGATAGTACCCCATTTTTATAATATGGTGATTATATGGCAAGCAAAAATAGTTGTCAAGAAAAATAGTGTAATCTTTTCATAATTATATATCAGTTAAAAAGACAGAAAAAACGATGGGAATATTAGATGACGGATTTTTTTTTATATGCTATACTGTATGCCGAGCATATTAAACACTTGCAATTGCTAAACGTGTCGCATATAATTGTGGTAAAAGATTGATATTTTTTTAACAAAGTATTGCCGGCCGGATGCCGCTTAAATATTTATATCAATGAGGAGGAAGCTATGAGAGTGTATAATTTCGCTGCGGGGCCTGCGTGTTTGCCTGAGGCTGTATTAAAGCAGGCGCAGGAAGATTTTGTTTGTTATAAACAAAGCGGCATGTCTGTGATGGAAATGAGCCACCGGTCGGCGGATTATGAGGCCATTATCAATAAGGCGCAAAGCGATCTGCGGGCACTGATGCACATGCCCGAAAAATATAAGGTGCTTTTTCTTCAGGGCGGCGCATCGATGCAGTTTGCGATGGTACCGCTCAATCTGATGAGCGAATACAGGCGCGCTTATTATGTCAACACGGGCGCATGGAGCAAGAAAGCCATCGCCGAAGCAAAAAAGACGGGAGAAGCGGTTGTCGTTGCGTCTTCCGAAGATAAGACGTTTTCATATATCCCGGAGCTTGAAAAGGGCATGTTTGGCGGCGGCGCGGACTATGTGCACATTACGCATAACAACACGATCTATGGCACGCGGTATACAAAACTGCCCGAAACGGATATCCCTCTTGTGGCGGATATGTCATCGAGTATATTGTCCGAAGAGACGGATGTATCCCGCTTCGGCATCATCTATGCGGGCGCGCAAAAGAACATCGGGCCCGCGGGCCTGACGGTTGTGATCATTCGTGAAGATCTGATCGGCAGGGCGGGCGAGAGCGTTCCCACAATGCTGAACTATAAAACGCACGCGGAAAACGGCTCGATGTTTAACACCCCGCCCACCTTCGCGATCTATATTGCCGGCCTTGTATTTGAGTATCTCATAAAAAACGGCGGTATCGCGGCCATGCAGAAAACAAACGAGAAAAAAGCGGCGGTACTTTACGATTATCTTGACGGCTCCGCCCTGTTTTCGGGTACGGCGGCCAAAAAAGACAGATCGCTGATGAATGTGCCGTTTGTCACAGGCGACGCCGCGCTTGATGCCGCGTTTATCGCGGCGGCAAAAGCGAAAGGCCTCGTTAATATAAAAGGGCACAGAAGCGTCGGCGGCATGCGCGCAAGCATCTATAACGCGATGCCGATCGAGGGCATCCATATGCTGATCGACGTGATGAAAGAATTTGAAAGAAAAGCATAAAAGGCCATACAAAGGAGAATGAGATATGTTCAACATAATAAAACTTAACGCGATTTCAAATGCGGTATGTGATTATCTTAATGAAGATAAATATATCATCGGCGAGGAATTGGGCGATTATGACGCGATATTGGTCAGAAGCGCCAATTGCCGCGATTTATGTTTTCCGGAAAAGCTGATCGCGATCGCAAGAGCCGGCGCGGGTGTCAACAACATTCCTGTTGAAGAGTGTACGAAAAAGGGCATCGTTGTTTTCAATACGCCGGGCGCCAACGCGAACGGCGTCAAAGAGCTTGTACTGGCCGGCATGTTTCTCGCGAGCAGGAATATCATCGAAGCCGTGGACTGGGTCAAAACGCTCAAAGGCAAGGGCGATGACTTGCTGTCCATGGTGGAAAAGGGCAAAAAGCAGTTTGTGGGTCCCGAACTGTCGGGGAAAACAATGGGCGTGATCGGCCTGGGCGCGATCGGCGTGATGGTCGCGAACGCCGCGCATGCGCTTGGCATGAGGGTGATCGGGTACGACCCTTACATTTCCGTCGAATCTGCATGGGGACTGTCGCAGGATGTCGGCAGAGCGCACAATCTTGAAGCGCTTTTGACCGAATCGGATTATATCACGCTACACGTGCCGCTTTTGGACAATACAAAGAGCTTTATCGGCGAGAGTGAAATCGCAAAGATGAAAAAGAACGTGGTGCTTTTAAACTTCGCCCGAAACGGCCTTGTAGATTACGAGCCGTTATTCGCCGCGCTCGAAAATGACAGCATCGGCAAATATGTCACGGATTTTCCGAATGATACGCTGCTTAAATACAGCAACGCCATCTGCATACCGCATCTTGGCGCGTCCACGCCCGAGTCCGAGGAAAACTGCGCGGTAATGGCGGCGCGCCAGCTAAAGGATTATCTTGAAACGGGCAAAATCGTCAACTCGGTCAACATGCCGAACGCTTCTCTTGCGCTTTCGGGCAAGTTCAGGATTGCCGTGATCAACAAAAACATGTCGGGCATGGTCGGACAGATAACCGCGCTGCTTGCCAAGTCGGGCGCGAACATCACGGACATGGTCAACAAATCTAAGGGCGATATCGCCTATACCGTGATCAACCTTGACGAAAAGGTATGTGAAAAAACAATAGAAAGCATACGCCATGTTGAAGGCGTCATCCGTGTCAGGACTTTTGAGAGATAGAATGAACAATCATAGGCCGCAGGCACAGGGCTTGCGGTCTTTTTTTGTTTACCTTTTATTTACCGTTTAGTTCTTTTAATCCGGCATTGTTTTTTGTATAATCCAATTGTGCAAGGCAATCGGTCTTTGCGGATTAATTGGCCGTTGTATGAAAAAAATCTAAGGAGAAACGTATGGTAACGATCGAGATGCAGAACGGAAAGAAAATAGAGCTGGCGCTTTTCCCTGAGGACGCGCCGAACACCGCGGCGAATTTTAAAAGTCTGGTATCCAAAGGTTTTTATGACGGCCTCATTTTTCACAGAGTCATCGAAGGGTTTATGATACAGGGCGGATGCCCGAAAGGCACGGGCACGGGCGGCCCCGGGTATTCTATCAAGGGTGAGTTTTCTCAGAACGGCGTGGACAACAAAGTGCTGCATAAAAAGGGCGTGATATCGATGGCGCGATCGGTGATGAACGATTCCGCCGGTTCGCAGTTTTTCAGATCGGAAGAGCACACGTCTGAA
>JAQTSP010000151.1 GCA_028711205.1 Eubacteriales bacterium
GACCGCAAGCCCTTCCACTTTGTTGTTGGCAAAGGCAAGCAGCAGCAATGCGAAAGACGCGCCAAAAACGCCGCCGGTCAGTGCGACGGCAGTCACCGTAAGATAATTTGGATGAGAAAGCGAGAAGAGGAGCATTAGTATGGGTGTGATCACGACGCTCCACAGCGCGGGAAAGACAAGCCGCGAGAAAAGGTAGCCTGTACGCCGAAGAGGCGTGACGGCGTAATAGATGCCGACGCCTTCGTCGCGTTCGTCGAGCATCAAAAATCCGCACAGCGTGCCGGCCATCAGTGGCGTCAGCATCAGCAGCATCATATCCGCCAGTGGATACCAGGGCGTTATGTCGAATCCGAACGCCGAAAGCAGCAGGGGTTTGAGCAGCGGCAGGCCGAAATAAAACACCGGCCCCGCCAAAAAAGGCGCGAGCAGCAGCAGCACAAGCATCGGGTCGCGGCGGATCAGTGAAAAAGCCCCAAAGAATATAGACAAGCGGTTTTTCATGATGCACCGCCTCCCAGCCGGCTCAGCGCGGATACTAGCCGTATATGTGCAAGCAGGAACATGGCGCCGGTCCATAACGCAAAAGCCATGAAATACCACGCAAATGCAACCGGCAGACCGAAAGAAGCCTGAATCAGGCGCAGCACGATGCTTCCCGGCAGTACCTCAAGCGGCGTGAACGATACGCCAAAAAGCAGCAATAACGGCGGTGAAAGCAGTATCAATTCCCCCAAACCGTTGGCTGATAAAAAGGCATTTGTGCTTTTTAAGTTGACCGAGACCGAAATCCCGATCAGCGTAAAGCAGGCGCTGCCAAACAGCATCGCGGGAACGAGGAGCGCATAGCGGACGCCCGCAACACCACTGCCCAAAGCGATCACGCATCCGGTCAGCGTTGAGAGAATACCCAGGGAAAGCGCCTTTGCCGTGATGTATTCCCACGGCCTGAGCGGTGCGCAAAAGAGCGCATCCAATATCCCTTCGCCGCGCTCCAGCTGCAGTATGCCGCCGATAAAAAGGAACCCGAGCAGCGACGGATCGGACAGCAGCATGATGACCAGCGCAGTCGGCCGCCAGCCTTCGGGCATGAGGTGCAGTGCCACGATGGCAAAAACGGTCATGACGGCGTAGATCAGGTAAAACCCGTAGCGCCACTGGTAGCGCATATCCGAGAAAAAAGTGCTCATCAGCCTTTTCACGTCAGCCGCCTCCCTGTTTCCTGAATAAACAGGTCCTCCAGAGAGGGTTCCTGCGTGTGCAGTGTTTCGAGCCGGCGTTCTTTCATAAGCCGTAAAAACTGCGCATCGTCTTTTAAACTTTTCAGCGGTGTTTCTGCTTCGTGGCGTGTTTTTTCCTGCCATGTATAACGCACGCGCCGCTCTCCTGCCCGCAGGCGCAGATTAATGGGCGTATCCAGCAAACGGATGCTGCCGTCCACGATGAACGCCACGCGGTCGCAAAGGTCCTCCGCCAGATGCATATCGTGTGTGGTTAAAAGCACGGTGACGCCGGACGCTTTTTGTTCCAGTATCATGTCCTTGATGATGCGTGACCGGGCGGGGTCGAGGCCTGCCGTCGGTTCATCCAGAAACAGCACATCCGGCCGGTGCTGTATCGCGCGTATGAAGTTCAGCCGCATCTTCATGCCCTTGGAGTAGCCCGAGACGCGTGTGTTTATATCCTGCGCAAGCTCCAACCGCTCCATCAGCGCGGCCGCATCGCCGCAGGGCGCTTGATAGAGCGACGCGAAATACCGGAGGTTTTCCATCGCGGTCAATTTGCCGTACAGATTGGGCACCTCCATCACAACGCCGATACGCTCATAATAATCGCGTTTTTTACGGCGCACTTCATCACCCAGCACATGTACGCTGCCGGCATAGCCCTTGAGTATACCCGTCAGTATCTTTTGCGCCGTGCTTTTGCCCGCACCGGAAGGCCCGAGGAAACCGAATATCTCGCTGCGGCCGACATGGAAATCCATACCTGTCAGTACTTCCTGGCTGGCGCCGGGATAAGTGAAACGCAGTTTTTTAACAGTGATCATGTCAATTCTCCTCTGAAAACAGCGCTGAAGCAACCGCTTGCAGCATGAAATGAAATGCCTTATCCGCATATTCTCCAATTTCCTGCCGGTGAAGTATCGTCATAAACAGCATACGCAGTACTGCGGAAATAAGCTGCGGGTCGACCTTTATACCGCCGCCGAGTTCATCGATCAGCCGTTTTGACGATGCGTCGTCGAGTGCGATATGCTTATCGATGCGCGCTTTTGGAATACGGCGAAGCAGTATTTCGTATTCGCTCTCTGTCAGTGCCAAAAGCCAGGGTTTATTCATAAAGTCCTGATACATTCTTAAGGTTGCGGATACGAAGCCCTCGCGCTTCGAGGGATGCGCATGGAGTTCGCGGATAATCGTATCGTGAATACGCTGCTGCACCGCATCCAGCGCATCCATAAACACGAGCTCTTTGCTGTCGTAAAACGAATAGAACGCACCCTTGGATATACCCGCGGCACGGCACAAATCCTCCACAGATGTTTTTCTGATACCCGTGGTGGACATATACTCCTGGGCCGCGTCGATCAGCTTTTGGCGTACCAGTGTCTTTTCTTCGGTTGAAAATGGCCTTGGAGACATGATTTCCTCCTTGGTGTGACTATAAATACGAATATGGTCATACGTATTATATGGTGTTTTTGATAAAATTGTCAAGAAAAAAATGCGAGATATTTTGTTGGTTTTCCTTTAAATAAAAAGTCTAATGAGGATATGTGATATATCATCATATATATCAAGGTAAGGTTGGATTGCTACAAATAGCGGAGTTGTCTTGGACGGTGCCAAGGCAACCCCCTTATTGTTTCGTTACTGAAAAACCACGTGTGGGTATGGTTACTGACTGGGTTCGGTGGTCAGCTCCTGTCCATAGATCTTGCTTTCCAGCTCTTCGAGGGCAAGCCCTGCGCCGATCGCCACCGTATCGAGCGGGTTCTCCGCGCGCCGGACCGGCATGCCTGTTGCTTTGGCGACAAGACGGTTAAGCCCGTGCAGCATGGACGCGCCGCCTGTCATTACGATGCCTTCGTTGATGATATCCGCCGCAAGTTCGGGAGGCGTATGCTCCAATACGTTTTTGATGGTATCGATGATGTTTTGGATCGGCTCTAAGAGGGCGTCTTTGATATTTGACGAGCCAATGGTCACCGAAATCGGCAGTCCGGTTGTGATATCACGCCCCCTGACCTCCATGCTCTGATCTTTGCCTCTGTCGACCACACAGCCAATCGTGATTTTGATGTGCTCCGCCGTGCTTTCCCCAATGATCATACCATGCGTTTTTTTGATATGCTTCATGATAGCTTCATCCATGTGGTTGCCGCCCACGCGCAGGGACCTTGATGTAACGATACCGCCCAAAGATATAATGGCGACCTCGCTTGTGCCGCCGCCGACATCGACCACCATGCATCCTTTGGCCTGGTATACATCGAGCCCCGCGCCGATTGCCGCCGCCATCGGCTCTTCAAGAAGCAACACTTCTCTGGCACCGGCCGATTTTGCCGCCTCTTCCACCGCTCTTTTTTCGACCTCGGTGATGCCGCACGGTATGCATATGACAAGCCGCGGGCTGCGCCTGAAAAACAGGCCCTGCGGAATGCTTTTGCGTATAAAGTATTTGAGCATGATCTCTGTGGTGTTAAAGTCTGCGATCACGCCGTCTTTTAGCGGCCGCACAGCAATGATGTTGCCGGGCGTGCGCCCGATCATTTTTTTGGCCTCTTCGCCGACCGCGATAATATCTTTTCTGTTGTTTTTCATGGCGACAACAGAAGGTTCCCGGAGGATGATGCCCTTGCCCTTCATGTAGACCAGCGTATTGGCCGTGCCAAGGTCTATGCCGAGACAGGGCGCAAAAAGTGAAAACATAAGTAACCTCCAACATTTGTTATGGTATAATTCTTCCTATATAGGTAGGTTTTTATACATCATATTTTAGCTGATATGATGACGCAAATATTGCTATGGTATACTTTTTTGCACTAGAAAATATCAGGAGAACAGTATAAATCAAGAGTAGGCATATAAAAAACGGGAAGAGCGTTTGCGTCTTCCCGCGTTAGTTTCAGTATTTATGTTGCCATTATCCTATTGTTCAAGTTTCTTGAGCATATGATAGACCATGCTTTGCGGAAGCCCCATCACGTTGAAATAACATCCGTCGATCCGGCGTATGAACTTGCCGCCATAACCCTGTATGCCGTACGCACCCGCCTTATCCATCGGCTCACCTGTGGCGATATAAGCCTCTATCTCGTCCGCGGTCAGCGCATTGAACGAAACCTTTGTAACACCGCAGCCGGTTTTCATATCGCCGCCGCAGACGACCGCGATGCCGGTGTATACCTTGTGCGTTTTGCCGGACAGCACTCGGAGCATGTCCGCCGCGTCTGCCGCGTTTTCCGGTTTGCCGAGTATCCTGCGGCCGATTGCGACAAGCGTATCCGCGCCGATCACAACGGCGTCCGGATAGCCTTTCGCGATATCCGCCGCCTTGCCGGCCGCGAGCTTGAGCACCTGGCGCCGCGGCGAACCCTCCGCGGCTTCGGGGATGTCGTTTGGTATCACGGCAAAGTCGCGCACGATATATTTCAGCAGCTCAGCTCTTCTTGGCGAGCCGGACGCGAGTATTACCTGTCGCATAGTGTGATCGCGTCCTTCGGGCATTTCTCGATGCAAATGCCGCAGGCCACGCATTTATCGGGATCGACGGTGGGAACCGCTTTGAGTTCTCCTGAGATCGCGCCCGTCGGGCATTCTTTTTTGCATATGCCGCAGCCGATGCAATCCTCCGCTTTGATCACGGCTGTTTTATCTGCCGGCGCGTTGTTAATGATGATATCCCTGGGACAAACCGCGGCGCACACACCGCAGCCGGTGCATTTGTCATAGTCGATGATAGGCAGGTTATCCTGCATCGTGATGGCGCCCTGCGGGCATTTTTTTGCGCACAGGCTGCAGCCGATACAGCCCGCCTTGCAGATCGATGTCACGCTCTTGCCTTTATATGTCGTTCTGCAGCTGATATAGACATTATTTTTCTTCGGCATGATGACAATGCCGTTTTTCGGGCAGGCCGCAGCGCATTTTCCGCAGCCCGTGCATTTGTCCTCGTCGATCGCCGCGATGCCTTTATCGCTCAAGTAGATCGCGCCGAACGGGCACGCTTTTGCGCAGGCCAGCAGCCCGACACATCCGAACGGACAGGACGAAGGCCCGCCGGCGATTGCTGCCGCCGCGCGGCAGTCGGAAATACCCGAATATTTGTATTTGGAACGGCAGTTTTCCGAATCGCCCTGACACAGCACCCGCGCGACCATTTTTTCGCCGCTTTTCGCGTCCATGCCGAGCAACCCGGCAATCTGCACCAGATTATCGTGAGGCAGCGCGCTGCACTGCGCCACATTGGCTCTTCCTTCGGCCAAAGCGGCTGCGAAGCCGTCGCAGCCGGGATATCCGCAGCCGCCGCAGTTCGCGCCCGGAAGAAGTGCGCGTATCGTTTCGATTTTGGGGTCGATCTCGACCGAGAGAAACTTTGATGCTATCGCGAGGCCCAGGCCAAGCACCAGCCCGAGGCCGCCAAGCGCGGCGACCGGCCATAATATTTCATTTATCATAAGCATAATCCTTTCGTTCGCCTATACAAGCCCGGAAAAACCGAGGAAGGCGATCGCCATCAGCCCTGCGGAAACGAGAGCGATGGGGAAGCCCTTCATTGCTTCGGGTATATCGGCAAGCTCGAGCCGTTCGCGTATACCCGCAAAAAGCACGATGGCCAGCGTGAACCCGATCGCGCCGCCGATCCCGTTGACAAGCGTCTGCAGCAGGCTGTATTTCTCGGTGATGTTGATGATCGCAACACCCAGCACCGCGCAGTTGGTGGTGATCAGCGGCAGATAGACGCCAAGCGCGCTGTAGAGGGCCGGCACAAGCTTCTGGAGCGCCATCTCAACAAGCTGCACAAGCGCCGCGATCACGAGTATGAACGCGATCGTCTGCATATATTCGATGCCGAGCGGCACGAGTATGTAGTACTGCACGAGGTACGATATCACGGACGCCAGCGCCATCACGAACGTAACGGCAAAGCCCATGCCAAGCGCGGTCTCGACCCGCCGCGACACGCCGAGGAACGGGCAAATGCCGAGGAACCGCGAGAGCACGAAGTTGTTGACGAGTATGGTGCTTAAGAGTAACAGCAGTATTCCTGTAAAACCTCCCATGATCTATCGCGCTCCTTTCTTCTGTTTATTCATCGACAGTTTGTTGATCAGCGCAAGCAGCAGGCCCAAAGTGATGAAGCCGCCGGGCGCGCTAACCATGATAAGCGCCGGCTGGAACGTCTCGCCGAACAGCGAAA
>JAQTSP010000152.1 GCA_028711205.1 Eubacteriales bacterium
TCAAACAGTGCCACGACGGAATCCACGCTGGTCAGATCGCACGCTTTCATATGGACCGCCGTGCCATAGCGGCGGGTGATGCCCCGCTGTATACCCGAAAGCCGTGTTTCGTCGATATCCGTCAAAAAAAGTGTGTATCCTCTGCGCGCACATTCTGATGCCATGGCCCGGCCAAGGCCTCCGGCAGCGCCCGTGATCAGCACAATCATTATGATACGCCCTCCTCAAAAGTAATACCGCAAAGCCTCTCAGAAAGCGCGAACAATCGTTTTGCGTCATCTTCTATGTCCGCCTGTTTGCTGTACGCACGCGGCCGGCACTGACGGTAATACAATCCGTCTGGCGTTTTTTCTTCACCGCACAGACAAGCATAGCTTGCCGCCGCAGTTTCGGGCATAACGCCGCCGCGTCTTCTCAATGACCAGAACGCATGCACAAGGCCGCTCGTCTGCTTGCTGCCGATATCCGTGTCCACAAGCCCCGGATCGACAACATATGCGCGTACGCCCATACCCGCAAACCGGCGGTTGAACTCGCTTGCGAACAGCATACCCGCCAGCTTTGACTGCTTATACGCAAACAGCGGGCTGTAGCGCTTTTGGAACATGATATCATGCCAGCGCATACGCATCATCCTGTGCGAACCGCTGCCCGTCAGTATCAGCCGCCCGGCGCCTTTTTTAAGCGCGTCCATCAGCCGGTACGTCAGCAAAAACCCGGCAAGATGATTGAGCGCGAACTGTATTTCATAGCCCTCTGCCGTCGTGATATAGCGGCCGCGCACACCACCCGCATTGTTGATAAGCGCATTAAGCCGGCCGCCGCAATGCGTATCAAGATGCCCCGTTATTTCATCGGCAACGCGGTGTACATCATTCTGCTCCGACAGGTCGCCCCAAAAATACAGGACGTCGACATCCGGCCGGGCCTTCAGCAGACGCGCTCTGGCCGCGCCGCAGTTTTCCGCGGTGCGCCCGACGCCGATAACGCGCCATCCCTTTGCGGCAAGCGCTTCTGCAACCGCAAAACCGATACCCGACGTTGCGCCGGTGATGACGGCCGTTTTCATTGGTTCCCTCCTGCCGCCACACCCTCAGGCGCGTACACCGTCAGTTTGAGTTCGTACGGCTGCGGAAACACACCGAAGAAATCGCTGGGGAACGGCGTTTCCGTGATTGTCAATACGCCGTCATTAACCGCTACGCTGACGATTTCGTCCAGATCGATGGGCTCCGGCCGCCACGCCTTGATGTATGCCTCGACACGGTATTCCGCGTCAGTTGGTACAAAGCTGACCTCTGCCGCGCCGGTATCAAGTGCGACCGACTCAAAAGCCTCGCCGACCTCAAATACCGCTTCCGTTTCACGCGACATCAGCTTATCCGTGGCTATCGTTATACCTATGGTCACCGCCATGCCAACCAGGCCGATAATCAGTCCCCACAGCAGCACCTTATATGATTTGCTCTTCATATTCTCCTCCCTGTTTTCACTTATATGCCGCACCCTCAGCGGCAAACGCCCCATTCTCAGATTTCTCAGAACGATGTTGCCCAAGTACAAAAGCATACCGCCGCAGCCGAGCGAATTTTCTGCCAAGATCAACAATTGAAAGAAACTTCTTTTTACGCTACCCATGGCGTTTCTCATTTGTCATTCGACGCGCGAGGCCGGGCAGCCGTCCGAATACGGCCTGCCACAGTTTCTTGTTGCCCTTCCAGGCAAGCGCACCGCCGCACCCCAGCGCCATCGCGGTAAAGGCTGCCATCAGCGCGTACGCGATAAACGGCTTAACAAGATTCATCACAGCAAGCACGAGCGTGCCCGCGCTTCCTATTATCAAAACGGCGGCGGCCGCAAATACCGATACCAGCACTGCCGCGCAAATGAGGTATAGCGTCCCGATCACGATACCGCCGCCGATCTTAAAGCTCAAAACCGCGCCCAGCATCTTCACCGCATCGCCAAAGCCCTTTGAAGCGTGCGCCTTTTCCACCGCGTTGTGCGCGGAATACATCTTAGCAAGCTGCCGCGGGTCACCGAGCTCCGCCGCGATATCTTCTTCCGTCTTGCCGGCCTCAAGCCCGATCTCAAAATGCTCTTTATAATCGGCCACGATCTCCTGCTTTTCCTCACTGCGCATATGCTTCAATGAGGCCATCAATATACTCAGATACTCATTCATTGCTTTCTTCCTCCATCAATGACCCGACGCTGTCCACAAAGTACAGCCATTCCTGCCTTTTCTCCTGCTCTGCACGCCTTCCCTTGGCGGTCAGTTTGTAATACCGCCTTGGCGGCCCGCCCGACTTGTCCGAAAGATATGTCTCGCAGTATCCGTCCGCTTTCAGTTTTCTCAAAAGCGGATACAGCGTGCCCTGCGCGATCTCGATCGCTGACGATATCTTTTCTGCCAGCTCATAGCCGTACGCATCTTTCTTTTTCAACAGCATCAGCACACACATCTCGAGAACGCCTTTTTTAAACTGCGTGTTCATCGCAAAATCCTTTCACAATACCCTTATGTCCGAAAAACGAACTTTTTCAAACATCTTAACTATTATATTATATTCACTAGTTAGGTACACTATACCACACACTACTGAATAATGCAATATAGTTTTGAATATTTTTATACTTTGAGAAATGTATTGGCAAAAAATAATATAAATATGCTATAATGTTGGGAAATATATAAAAGAGGTCGTTTTATGGATAATGTCGTCCGGTTCGATATGGAACAGCCCCCGGTGAGGCAAAAGAACACGCTGCGCGTGCTGACATGGATTCTAAGCTTTCCGGTCGTGTGGCTGAGGCGGCTCAGGATCAACAAGACCAACATGAAAGGCCTTAAGCCGCCGTATCTGCTCCTTTGTACGCATAAATCGTTCATCGATTTCATGGTCACGACGGCCTGTATATTCCCGCACCGCGCCAACTATGTCGTCGCGATCGACGGCTTCATCGGCCGCGAGAAACTTCTGCGCAACGTCGGCTGTATCTGCAAACGTAAGTTCACGAACGACATCCAGCTGATATACAACCTCAGACAGGTCGTCGACAACGGCGACATTGCCGTGATATACCCCGAGGCGCGCTATTCGCTGATCGGCACCAACGCGTGCCTGCCCGATTCTTTGGGCAAACTTGCCAGGATGCTGGGCGTCCCCGTCGTCATGCTGCATATGCACGGCAACTTCATCTATTCGCCCGTCTGGAACCTGCACAAACGCAACATCCGCCTCTCGGCCGACATGGAGCAGATCATCACGCAGGACGAGATCAAGAGCCTCAGCGCGGGCGATATCAACCGGCGCATCAACGACGCGTTTGTCTATGACGAATTTTCGTGGCAGAAGCAGAACAACGTCCGCGTGCGTTACAAAGACCGCGCCAAAGGCCTGCATAAGGTGCTGTACCAGTGCATACACTGCCGCACGGAATACGGCATGGACTCAAACGGCGACAGGCTGTGGGGTACGCACTGCGGCAGCGAATTGACGATGTCGTGCCTCGGAGAGGTTGTCGATGCCAAACACCACGAAAAGAAACTGCATATACCCGACTGGTACGAGTTTTTACGCCGTGAAGTACGCCGCGAGATCGAAGACGGTACGTACAGCTTCTCCTCCGACGTCGTCGTCGACAGCCTGCCCAACGCCGCCGGGTATATCCGCCTCGGCAGCGGCCGCCTTTCGCATGGCCTTGACGGCTTCCGGCTCGAGGGCGATTTTGGCGGCAAACCGTTTTCGCTCGAAAAAACACCGCTCTCGATGTACTCCTGCCACATCGAGTACGAATACATGGGCAAGGGCGACTGTGTCGACCTCTCGACGCTCAGTGACACGTATTACATCTATCCCGAGGGCGCGGACTGGTCGGCGACGAAGATCGCGCTTGCGACCGAAGAGCTGTTTATCTGGCATCTGAAACGAAAGAAAGATCAGATATTGGCGCTTGGCAGGCAGGAAGAAACGGCGCCCGAGATGGGGTGAGCGGAGGCCTTCTATATCCCATAATAATTTAATAAAAGGTGGTTTGATTATGAAAATAAGGCTAAACAAGTTTTCGTTTCGATACGCCGAGCAGGTCCTTAATGGAAAACTGAATCTAAAAAATGAAGTTGAAGAAATTCTTAATTTTGCTACGATTTATCTATTTTAACCCGGCCATACTTCAATGAGATTTTAAGAATGGAATTTACAAAGAGGCATTTGGAAGATCAGCCTCAGATCTTTGGTGCCGAATCAGATGCCTATGCAAGATTCGATTTTTTAAAAGACCGCATTGGTATTGAAGTACAATTCGGCCATTCATCCTTCATTGGTATTGATTTGCTGAAATTTCAAGTAGCTTCATACTCAAATTTAGATACAATTGATTTTGGTATTTATATTACAACCACATCTGCATTGCACTATACGATACACCGATATCACAGCGGCAGCCTTTTCTTTTTGAATATCAGCACGCCGGCAGCAAAAAGCACAGCCGCTATACCGATATAGATGAGATTTGCGCCAAGCACATCGCCTCCCTGCACCAGCTCTACCGGGTCATACAAGCCATAAATCGACACCTGTTTGACGATCTCTGCGTCCGCCGCTGCGCCGCCCAACATATACATCAGTAAAAACACGATGGGAATGCCAGAGCCAAAGCCAAGCGAGCGCTTCGTGTCGTTGAACAAACACGAGAAAAAGAAGCTTATCATCATGACGGCCATATTGATAAGCATCGTCGTTATGTTGAGACGCAAAAACGCTCCGATGTCCAGCAAGCCGGGAAACATCGCCTCGCAGATCGCAACACCAGTGCCATACAGCACGGCAAACAGCACCGCGACGGAAGCGAGCGCATAAACCCCTTGCGTGACGATGATCTTCACACGTGAATGCGGCGTCGTTAACAGATACGCAAACGAACTGTTGTCGACCATCTTTGCGACAAGCCTGTTGCCAAGTATGATGCAATAAACCATCGGAATCCCGAACATTAAGAGGCCGTAAAGCCAGCTTGCGAGATACCCGGTCAGGTCAGCCACCGCGGTCGAGAAACCCATGGCTTTCATGAGGTCTTCGGGGAAAGCTTCCACCATTGACATCAGGGCTTTCATGTCCTCGGGATCATACATATAAACCAAGATCGCCAAATACATCGCGACCACACTCCAAAAAATCAACAGCAGTTTCCAGTTCATTTTGAACGTGGTTTTCAATAACGTAAAGCTCATCACTGTTTGCCCTCCTTGCCGTAGAACTGCATAAATACATCTTCAAGAGTCTGTGTCTTGACATCAAGATCAAGTACGTTAAGCTGCGCCGCCGTCTTGATGAACCGGTCGACCTGGTCGCCTGTCACAACGGCCTCAACAGTATCGCCCGGCAACCTCTTGACCTCGAATCCGGCGGCTTTGAGCGCCTTCATAGCGGACTCAATATCGGCCGGTCTGAGGACAAAGCCTTTTCTCTGCGAATTCTTGAGCGTCTTCACATCCGACTGCGCGGCGATCCTGCCGTCCCTGATGATCAGGACGGTGTCGCATGTTTTTTCGACTTCCTCAAATATGTGGCTGGACATCAATATGGTTTTGCCTTTTTCTTTTTCGCCTAAAATCAACTCCACAAACCGGTTCTGCATCAGCGGGTCAAGACCGCTTGTCGGCTCGTCGAGTATCAGCACATCGGGGTCGTGCATAAAAGCGGCGACGATGCCGAGCTTTTGCTTCATGCCTTTTGAGAACTTTCTGATCTTGCCTTTCGGGTCAAGCTCGAACATATCGATCAGCTGTTTCTGACGCGCCGCGTCCTTTGTGCCGCGCATATCGCACATAAACTTTAAGAATTCGTCGCCGTCCATACCATCGAAAAACGCTGTCTCACCGGGTATGTAACCCAGCCTTTTCTGTATGATCGGCGCGTTTTTCATACAGTCAAGCCCGCCGATAGAACATGTACCGCTGTTTGGCTGCATGAAACCCATCAAAGCGCGGATCGTGGTCGTTTTCCCGGCACCGTTAGGCCCCAGATAGCCCGCGATCTTGCTTTTTTTCACCAGGAAATCGATTTCAAAAACGCCTTTTCCGCTTGGGTATATCAAAGTCAGCCCGTTCACCTCGATCATAAAACTCCTCCTTATCGACATGTTTCTTTTAACGCCAACCCCCGGCCCGATCGTGACGGCACCTACACATAACAGATATGCCGTTTCCCCATTATACCACTCCTCCGCTCTCGATACTACCATATTCACCCTGTAAGTTCTTTTCAAAAATCATAACCACCCGTCCATGTACTGTTCCGCGAAAAATGGACATTGAGCAAAAACACCCCCTGTTGTAGGATTGAAATAACAGGGGGTAATTTTTATGGCGCGAAAATATACACACATAAAGCATCTTGAACCAATCGTGTTCA
>JAQTSP010000153.1 GCA_028711205.1 Eubacteriales bacterium
TTCGGCATCGCCGCTCTCACGACCGCGCTTTCAAGCATGCGCCTCGGGCAGAAAGTCGCCCTTTTTAACAGCGCTTATTACACGGCCGAAGGCGCCGCGTCCGAGCGGTTTGCGATGATAGACAAAGCGGTCGCGGAGGCATACGCAGAAGCAGACGGCGATATCACGGACGCCGTCTTAAGCCATGTATCGGGGCTCGATTTCGATACGTCGACCGACAGCGGCAGTGATACGATCGAGATCAGCTTTGAGACGTGGAGCGGCGATATCGGCATATTCACCACGTTGGCGCTTGATATCGCGGACAAGGACAGCCTGCGCATCACTGAATGGAAAGAGATACAATAATATTTATACCAATTATTTATAATAACAAATGAAGCACAAACTAATTTTAATACTGCTGATCGTATGTATGGCGCTCGTGTACACGGGCTGTGCGGACAGCAGCGAAATTGAAAATATGGAAGTTGACGATATCAAGGTGGAGCTGAAAGGCGCGCAATACGATGCGTATTTTGAATCGTTGCTGTCCGGCCCCGTCCTTGCGCCCGACGAGATACCCGACGAAACCATATGCACCGACTACACCGGGCAGGGGCTGCTTCGTATTTACTACAAGAGCGATACGGACGCCAAGCTGAAGCTGCAGGTCATCATGGGCGACAATACCATCGTATACAACCTTGAAGGCGGCGGCGATATCGAAGATTTCCCTCTGCAATACGGCGACGGCGAATACACGGCGCGCATCATGGAAAACATACAGGATGACGAGTATATTATTGCCGAGTCAAAAACATTCACCGTGACTCTCGCCGATGAAAACGACGTGTTTTTAAACTCCGTACAGAACATCAACTGGGATTACGACATGATACCGATCGAGGATGTGCGCTACATCGTCTGCGGTTCTTTGTCCGACGGTCAACAGGACGATCTCTATCTTTCATGCGCCGAAGACCTGTATCAATATATCGTGGATAACATCGAATATGACCAGGACAAGATCTACGACCTCGTATACGACTACCTCCCCGACATACAGCGGACTTACCTTGAAAATACCGGCATATGCTATGACTACGCTTCACTCTTGGCAGCGATGCTAAGAAGCATCAACGTCCCGGCGAAGCTTGTCAAAGGATACGCAAACTACAGCCCCGGTGTCTACCACGCGTGGAACGAGGTCTATATTAACGGCGAGTGGATCGTGATCGACACGACAAGAGACGTCTCGCTACAGGGCGCCGGCGCCGATTACGATATGGAAAAAGACAGCGCGGCCTATACAAAAGTCTACGAATATTAACGTGCTTCGTCAATCAAAGCGTGTATCCTGCATTATTTATTAATATGATTTCATACGATCCGGACCGGTTTACATAGAACCGGTTTTTTTGTTGAAAAAAATCCTTATTTTGTCTAACTGTCATTTTCACATACCCAAAACAATATAAATTAATACGCTCTGTGAATAAAACAAACGCCCGAAAGCAATACTTAAATTGATTTGATCACGGGGCCCCCGAAAAACCGAAGGTTTTTTGGGGTGTGATCACGGGGCTCCCAAAAACCAAAGTCTTTGGGTGCTATTTGCGTATTGAGGTGTATCTTATTGGGCCCACGCCGCACAAAAGAAAAGAAACGATTTTACGGAAAAAGCGGCCTTATTGCCAAGATCGCCGTATCGTCTGTAGCCGTCATGTCGGGCATCATATTTCTGCTCGTATTCGTGTATGTCATCATACCGGCTGTCATTTCAGGTACCGCCGATATCATAGATCAGAACTTAGCGATTGAGCTGTATGAGAAAACGGTCGTGACTGATGATGCATCGCAGGTTTTTGAACAGCCGGGTGCCGCGGTACTTTCACCAAGGGATTGTTTTGCGTCCGTACTGGCCGATAATCCGGATATTGTGGGCCGAATCAGCATCGAAGCGCAGGGCATCACGTATCTCGTGACACAGGCAGACGACAATGAACATTATCTTAAAACAGGGTACGACGGTGAGAAAAGCAACAACGGAACGATATTCCTCGATTACCGCTGCGATGCCGATACCGCTGCGCTTGAAGGCCACTATATCATATACGGGCACAATATGAAAGACGGCAGTATGTTTCACAACCTGATGGAATATAAGAATGAAGATGTGTTTTACAACAACCGCATCATACGCTTTGACACGCTGTATCAGGACCATGAATGGGAGATATTCTCGGCTTATGTCACGGATACAAACTTTTATTTTATCGATACCGTGTTTGAAGGCGATAGCGAATGGCTGGACTTTCTGCACGAGATACAGCAAAAAAGCATGCACGAAACGGATACCGAACTCGTAGCCGACGATGTGGTGCTGACGCTTTGCACGTGCAGCTACGAGTTTAATAACGCGCGCTTCGTGATACACGCGCGGCTGATAGACTGATCCAGCGTATAAAAAAGGGCGGGTATCTCCGCCCGTATCTGTTTCTCTCTTACATCCGCGCGACGCCGCTTTTCCTTGCCGCATCGGCCACCGCCCTGGCGACCGCCGGGCCGACCCGCTTATCAAACGGCGCGGGTATCACATGGTCGGCGGATAGCTCTTCGTCGGAGACGAGCCCGGCCAGCGCGTATGCCGCTGCGATCTTCATCTCGTCGTTGATGTCGCTTGCCCGGACATCGAGCGCGCCGCGGAAGATACCCGGGAACGCCAGCACGTTGTTGATCTGGTTCGCAAAATCGCTTCGCCCTGTCCCTATCACACTGGCGCCCGCTTTTATCGCCAGGTCGGGCATGATCTCGGGCGTCGGGTTGCTCATCGCAAATATGATCGGGTCGGGGTTCATGCTCCTCACCATCTCTTCGGTCACGATGCCCGGCGCCGATACGCCGATGAACACATCGGCGCCAGCGATAACGTCCCGGAGCGTCCCCTTCTTCATCGCCCTGTTGGACACTTTGGCCATCTCCTGCTTGAACGGGTTAAGGCCTTCCCTGCCCTGATAAATCGCGCCCGCTCTGTCGCATAGTATCACGTTTTTCAGCCCCATGCTCATCAGCAGCTTTGTGCACGCGACGCCTGCCGCGCCCGCACCCGACACAACGACCCCCTGCTCTTCTATCTTTCTGCCCGTCAGCTTCATCGCGCCTAACATCGCCGCCGCGACCACAACGGCCGTACCGTGCTGGTCATCGTGGAATATCGGTATGTCGCAGCGCTCTTTGAGCTTTTTCTCTATCTCAAAACACCGCGGCGCTGCGATATCCTCCAGGTTGATCGCGCCGAAGCTGCCGGATATCTGATACACCGTCTCGACGATCGTGTCCACGTCTTTGTCCTTGATGCAGATCGGAAACGCGTCGACGTCCGCAAACGCCTTGAAAAGCACGCACTTGCCTTCCATAACGGGCATCCCCGCCTCGGGGCCGATATCGCCCAGGCCCAGCACCGCGCTGCCGTCCGTCACGACCGCGGCCAGATTCCACCGGCGCGTCAGCTCATAGCTTTTTGTGATGTCCTTTTGTATCTCAAGGCACGGCTCGGCAACGCCCGGCGTGTAGGCCAGCGACAGGTCTTCTTTATTGTTGACCGGCGTTTTCGCGATGACTTCGATCTTGCCTTTCCACTGATAGTGCAGCTCCAAGCTCTTTTTCCTGTAGTCCATATTTCCTCCATAAAAATTATTAAATTAAAAACGACTAATTAAACATAACAAACAGCAATATTCAAGTTCGGTTTTGGCAGCGGCAACTGGATTCGGAACCAATGGCCTGTCGGGGTATGGCGGTATTGGCCCTTCCCGATCGCAGGTCTTAATACACGTATTCCCACGGCCACCCGGTATACTCCTGAAAATCGAAGAAGGTGAGGCCGTCCCCGGATTCGCCAATAATCTTCCTGCCGTTATCTGCGGCAATCTCTATATGCCTAAACAGTGTCCCTTCCGCACCCTCGTACGAGGACGGATCAGCCTCGGCCGCCGCCGCTGGCACAATGTAATACGCACGCGTCGACTTCTCGTGCACCTCACCGTCCTCGGTGTATTCCTTCACGATGTTTGGCTTTAAGACATACGTCGTAAGATACCCGGCGGAGTCAATGCCCACGCTCCCGTTATCGGCGCGTATAAGTTTCACGAGCGCAAGCGCCCCCGTTTCGCAGTGGCCCCTGCCCGGCCCATAGCTATACGGCTGATTGGAGACAAAGTTCCCAAGAGAATAGTATATGAGCGTTTCCCTGCCCGTCACGGGAGACGCGTATTCGGCGACGTTCTGCAGCACGTGGGGATGTGCCCCGATGATAAGATCGGCACCGCTGTCCGCGATGCGCTGTGCCATGTCCTTTTGCGCGGCACTGTTCTCAAGCTGGTATTCGCTTCCCCAGTGAACAAATGCGACGATGAACTCTGCCCCCTGTTCGCGCAGCGCCCGTATCTCGCCTTCCATCGCCGTATAACCCTCGTCGCACCCGCCGCCGCGCTGAAGACAGTTTAAAATCGGCTCGGTCGTGTCCTTATATCCGCGGTTGGACAACGCAGTGAAATTAACGAACCCGATATTGATGCCGTTCTTTTCGACAAGCGCGTATTTCGCCCCGCCATCCTGTGCCGCCGTGCCGATGACGGTAAACCCCTTTGCGACAAGGGTTGCGTTGGTCTGCATGATGCCCTCATCGAGCTGGTCGCGTGCGTGGTTGTTCGCCGCCGCCAATATGTCGAAACCCGCAAGAGAAAGCGCATCGGCGAGGCTGTCCGGCGCATTAAAATTCGGGTAACCCGTGTATGGCGGCTCCCCTGTCATTGGCGTCTCCAGGTTTGCAACGGCGATGTCCGCCGCCGATATGATACCGCTGATGTATTTGTAGTCGTCCGTAAAATCGTACATGGATCCGAATTTGTGGCAGTCTATCTGCTTCTGGTGTGCCATCACGTCGCCCGCAAACAGCAGCGTTACGCTCTGCGGCTGGGTTACGGTGGGAACCGGAGTCGGAGCGGCTGTTTCGGACGGAACTGCCGTTTCGGCGGAGGCCGGCTGTGCAGCGGCCGGCGCTTCGTTAATCACAGCCTGCGCACTATCGCCCGGCTGGCCGCAGCCCTGCAAAAGCATCAAAATACATATGCATGCCAGGCAAAAATACGATCTGTGTTTCATTCGGGTTCTCCTTTGCCGTCCATCATCTATACTTAAATATCGGTTTTTTCGTTTTTGTTCGTGTTTTACAACTAACCAATACCATGATAATTATATACCTATGGCTGCTTTTGTTAAACCGAATATTATCAAATTGCTGATTATTTATTACCCTCGTTTTGCCTTGATTTGCGTATTCGTTAACCAAATCACCGGAATATGCATCGAATTAACTGGCTGCTTTTAAACACCAAACCTAAATACTCCAGTTGCGTATATCTGATTTTTCGTCATCAGACAAGAGCTTCCATCTTGCATCATCGTCAACACAACAATATCTACATAATTCTTGCGGTTGGTTCATTAGCCTTCTTATTTTTTCAGCAGACAGTTCAGTGGCAAATAAATCAATGGTTCCGCTTTCTTTGATATCCAGTTTAAAGTAATCTCTTAAATGCGGTATGGCAAACGGGACATAACAAACAGCAATTCTGTTTTCCTTCATATTTACGCAGTTAAATTTCATTTTACATTTTTTAAATGCGGTGTTTCTGTCAGACTCACCTTTTGCATCATATAATTTATAAAAAACCTCTTTTTCCTTTGTGATATAATGTTTTATTTTATTATGATTCAAGAATTCATTGATTTCGTCAATTTTAGAATTCAGTACAGGATATAAAGCGATATCCAGAGTTATATTATTTTCATGCAGGGTATTAATAAGCTCATCACTCATGCCCATTATTAACGTACCATTTGTAACGATTTCAATATTAGAGAATGGATAAATATCTCTGACCAGCTTGCAATAGCGGCCTATATCTTTATTGAGCAACGGTTCTCCGCCGATAAGTCTGAATACGACAACTTGATTGAAATATTTTTTTAACTGAAATAAAGAAGCCTTGGTTTTATCATAATCCATAAAAACAGGATGTTTAACAAGGCCGGCAAACATTGAACAGTTAGCGCAGCTCATATTACAATGCTCCACGATATGAAGCACTAATAATTCCAAATCAGTTCTTTCGTTATATTGACATATCAATCCACGCCTTTGCTCTTCAGATAATTCCGCATCCTCGAATATCCCAAGAGGCGCATAAAGAACATCTTCTTCCCTTACTCCGTGATCAATTAATGACAAGAAAATACCCGTATGTGTATTGATACCCTTTAAACATGG
>JAQTSP010000003.1 GCA_028711205.1 Eubacteriales bacterium
TCCGATCTTATCCGACGGAGGCCGACCGAGACGCGGCGTTGAAAACAATAACAGGATAACTGAGATGCAACCCCGGTATCCGACTACAAACAAAAAGTCATGCGGTGGCGGAATAAGACGCTTGTATCCCTCCGTAATGATCGGGGTGTGGCGGGAAGGGAGTTCACGAACCCACTGAAAGGCGATAAGCACTCCTGTGTAGACTGAAATTGTCTACCCGCATGACAAAAGTTAAGGAGATATAAAACAATATGGCTACAGGGCACATGAGGGGTCACGCGATTTACTTCGACGAAACGGCGGGCGTGTGGAAATACTCTGATACAGGCGCTCAAGCTGATGACAGCAGGCCGTGTAAGCGTTGCGGCAGATACCCGACGAAGGAGGGATACGACGCTTGTTTAGGATATATAGAGGGCGTCACAAGCGCGTGCTGCGGACACGGCGTTCATGGCCGTATAGAAGTTAAGGAGATATAACAATGGGACAAACGCTGGTCTACATAGACGACAGCGCAATTGCAAAACCAAAGATTTTGTCTCGCAAAGAAATAGGCGCTCTGCTTAAAAAAGGCGGATGCCCTGCGAACAATACCAGATGCCTGTATTTGAAAAACGGAATGTGCATATTTAAAAAACCAGAGTTGGACTACAGGGGAGGTAAATTAGGGTGCTGGAGCGCAGATATTATATAAAAAAGAAGGATCAATATGGAAATAATAATTGAGCACGGCAGAACGAAGCGCCGAATCAGCGGGGCTTTCAATATTTGCGGAAACGCTGAAGACCTTAGAAAAATATCATCAAAGATAAACGATGCACTTGCCAAACGGGATATGGTATACGGATGGATTCAAATTCTGGATAAACAGGAGAGCATACCAAATCAGGAACCGGAGCTGTGGGAAACAAAAAAGGAGATATAATAATGAAATTTTGGGTACTTAGAAAAGCGGACTGCGAACAAGTCCGCATCTGGAGAAATGAACAATTGGAAATCCTCCGCACCTCTGTTCCGCTGACTGAAGAGATGCAGGAGGATTTCTACTACAACGTCGTGTGCGACCGAAACGCGAATGCGCGGTATTGGGGCGTTGTTGAAGACGGTAATCATTTCCGCAATAAAAGCGTGGACGGCGCGACCGTAACGGGGTATAACGACGCACTGATCGGGATGTGCGGAATTGAAAATATATCGTGGGAAAATCGAAACGGCGAAATGAGCATTTTGTTTGCTCCGGATCGATGGGATACTTTTGAACCCGCCATTGAAGAGCTTTTAAACAGGGGCTTTAATTTTTTAAATCTCGAAAATTTGTACACAGAAACATATTTTTGCAATAAACATCTTTCTAGGTGGCATAATTTTACAGATAAATTTCATGATGACGACGGCTGGATAAGAATGGTAACGACTTTAGCAGACCGAAAATATTGGAATGGACAATACCACAACAGCCTATATATAAATTTCAACAGAGAGGATTATATAAAAAATGAAGGTGCTGCTGCTCAGCCAAAGTGAGACGATCAAAAATTACCTTATTTCGGATGGATATACTGTTGAACAAACTATGGATCGGGTTGAGGATTCGGACGCAGATTTTGTAGTCTCTTACGGATACAGGCATATTCTTAAAAAACCATTTATTGATAAATTCAAAGACCGGGCCGTCAATCTTCACATTTCCTATCTCCCATGGAACAGGGGCGCAGACCCTAATTTATGGTCTTTCATTGATGGAACGCCGAAAGGCGTTACAATACATTTTATGGCGGAAGGCATAGACGAGGGAGATATCATTGCTCAAAGGTATATGAAATACGATTATAACACGGACACCTTAAAAACCTTTTACGACAAGCTCGCAAAATGCGTCGAAGATTTGTTTATGAGCACATGGAAATATATATCGGAGGGACGGGCCAAAAGATATCCGCAGACAACTTACCACACCTTGTCGGACAAAATTCCTTATGAAGCCCTGATGCCGGACGGCTGGGATACCCCGATAAAGAGCTTGATGAAGGGGCTAAAAAAGAAGGAGAAAAAATAATAAATCCTGAAAAATATTTAAAAACTTGCTAAAAAAATTATACGGAGGGCAAAATGATTATATCATACATAATAATTGGGCTTGTTTTAGCGATTATAAATTTTTTAAAATCAAAAGATGAAAATAAAGTTAGCTGGTCGTTTATCATTTGCACTTTTTGGCCCGTATTACTTATATTGGCTTTATTTGTGCTCCCGTTTGCAATACATGATTGGAGAAATAAAAAGAATGAAAAAAATCATCCTTGATTTTGGCTCTGGAAACACATGTCAAAACGACGCTAAGTATATTAAACGCATGTATGACGAACTGAAAGCCGTAGATACAGGAAAATATGAGGTTATTGTCAAGTGGCAGCTTTTTGAACGTGCCGGAGATAACATTCCGCTTTTACCCGAAAACTTCGAATACGCTTACGAATATGGGACAAGGCTGGGCTACAAAGTGACAGCCAGCGTGTTTGATAAAAACTCCCTGGATTTTCTTTTACGATTTGATATCCCGTTTGTAAAAATCGCAAACCGGCGTGAACTTGACTGGCTGATTGGCGAAGTGCCGCGCTGTGTGCCGATTATTGTTAGCATTGGTGGGGATGAAGAATATAGAAACGCAAAATACAGAGAAAATGTAGAGTTTTTATTTTGCGTTTCATCTTACCCGGCAACTATTGACCAATATTATAAAATATCAGATCAACTTATATTTCAATGGGGACATCCAAAAATTTCAGACCACACAACAAATTACAATTTGTGGCAACGTTATAGACCCGAAATCGTCGAATGGCACTACAAATTGTCCGATTCAACCGGCCTCGACGCCGGGCCGTTTGCCCGCACGCCGGAACAGCTGGCGGAGGTATTATGAACAGAGTTGGAGACGCTTGCCCTTACACTTCCGAATGCGCAAGGTTTGCTTTGACCGGATGCAACGGGATAGATCATCACGGATGCCCAGATAAGCCGGAGCCTGACGGATACAAGTTGAATTTGTACGAAGGAAAAACCATACTTATTACAGGGGGAACCGGGTCATTCGGAACTGCGTTTGCAAAACATTTAAAGGACATGCCGCCAAAAAAATTGATTATTTTTTCAAGAGATTGGCTGAAACAGAAAAATCTTAAAGACGAACTTGACGAACCTTGGGTTCGTTATTTTATTGGAGATATACGGGACAAAGAAAGGCTGACCCGTGCTTTTAAAGACGTAGACATAGTCATACATGCCGCGGCCATAAAGGATTTGGAAAGCTGCGAATACAATCCGTCCGAGGCGATGCAGACCAACGTGCAGGGGACGCAGAATGTTATAGATGCCTGTATTGAGCGCAAAGTGTCGAAATGTTTGTTTATATCAACGGATAAGGCCGTAAATCCCATAAACACCTACGGAGTCTCAAAGGCTATGGCGGAAAGGCTTTGGATCAATGCAAACAAGTATGCCGCGGATGACAGCATAAAATTTTCAATATGCCGGTATGGAAACGTAGCCGGGTCTAACGGGTCGGTCATCCCGGTATGGAAAAAGCTTATTAAGAAAGGAGTAACGGAGCTCCCTGTAACTGACGAACGCATGACGCGCTTTCACTTTCTCATGAAAGACGTTGTCAGCTTTGTGGACGACAGCCTTAACAAGATGAAGGGCGGAGATATATTCATCCCGCGCCTGCCGAGCATTCGCATCGTAGACCTTGCGGACGCATTCGGATATCCGTATAAGATTATAGGCATCAGGCCGGGAGAAAAAATTCACGAAAGCATGGACTACGATTACGACAGCGGAACAAATCCGTGGTTTTTGAGCGTGGAAGAAATAAAAGAAACATTAAAAGCTATATTTTGAAAAAATAAAAGGCAATGCGAAATTGCCGTCTTGATAAGGAAGAAAAAAATGAATCTCGATCCGAACATTTATCGCAATAACTACGAAGCATTACAAAAAAGATATCCAGACCTGGCTTTGGTTTTATCTATGATAAAAATTGAACGTCACAAGCTTGTGCAGATGGAGGGGTGCGTACCGAATGTCGTAACGGACGGTAGATATTATTATATCGGAAACCTTAATGAGTATTGCGAAGGGCAGTTTAAAGGGCTTGAGCTTGAAAATGTTAAGGTTTCTATATTTTTTGGCATGGGCCTGGGATACGAAGTCCTTTACTGGATGTCAAAAAAATCGCCTGAATTCAAATCACAAGCTATATTGATCGTTGAAAAAGATTTAGAAATGTTTCAGTGCGCCATGAACACAACAGACCTGCTTCCTGTTATAACGAATCCGAACGTGCATCTTTTTGTCGGCATGAATATGCAAGCTATGTATACTGTTTTCAGGAAATTTTTTATGGAGCACATGCCGATTATGCTGATGTGCGGAGCGACGCAGCCGGTATTTTTAATTTCTTCAATGATAAATGACGGAAAGTATTATATGGATGCCGAGAGAATCATATTTGAAGCCATATATCATTGCATACAAAATTTTGGAAACTGCCCGGAGGATTCTTTGATAGGGCTTGAAAACATGCTGGACAACGTTTCTGTAATTGCAAAAAATCCGGGGATCAATCTTTTGTTTAATAAATTCAGGGAAAAGCCTGCGGTTATAGTGGCGACGGGGCCGAGCCTCAAGAAAAATATGCATTTATTAAAAAGCTTAGAGGACAAGGCGCTTGTAATTTCGTGCGATGCATCCCTGAAGCTTTTGATGAATAACGGCATAAAGCCCCATATCGTAACAACTTTGGAACGGGAGCATGAGGTTCAGCAATTTTTTGACGGGTTTGACGCGAAAGATGTTGAGGACGTCTATATGGCGGCTTGTCCGGTTATATTTAACCATGTTTATGAATCGTATACAGGCCCAAAGATTATTGTATACAGAAATTTTGACCATTTTAAATGGCTTGGTATTGACAGGGGCATATTGGATATAAAGCTTTCTTCATCAAATATGGCGTTTAAAATTGCGGAAGCTCTCGGCTGCAATCCTATAATCCTAGTAGGGCAAGACCTTGCTTATGGGCCTGAGGGGGAGACGCACGCGACGCCGGTTCCGTTTACTTCGGACGGGGAGCAGATTTTTGAAGTCAGAGGAAATTATCAGGAAAAAATCAAGACAAATTCAGGCTGGTACAGTTTTTTGAAAGCTTTTGAATATGATATAGGTCAGTTTAGGGGAAAAGTAATAAATTGTACCGAGGGGGGCGCTTTTATTAATGGCGCGGATTTGCAGCCATTGGAAGACGTGATAAAAGAATTTGAGCCTTTTAACCCTCTTGAGATTATAAAAAACAATCTGATATTTTCGGATTACGAAAAGGACACCGCACATCTGAAAGGTTTGATAGACAAAACTATAGCTGATATCAAGCTGATTATAAATCTTTGCATAAGAGGCGCGGAAGCATGTAAAAAAAATGAGACAGAGCTTAACGGTGAAACAGAAAGGCTTGAAGAGATCAGAACGGAGATTATTTCTCCGAGGCTTGAAATACAGAAAAAATACTCTGAAACGTTTCAACTCTTTCTGATGCATGTCTGCCAGTCAGTGCATTTGAAATTTGAGATGCAAACGGCCATGACCTGTACCGAGCCGAAGGAAGTACTTTTAAAATTTATAGAATGGTACAGCTTTGTCGGGGATATATGCGAGCTCTGTCTTCAAAGCTTGCTAAAAGCGAAGGATAGATTGTATGGAACATATTAAATGCAGAATATCAAAAACCACATTAGAAAAACCATACGGACAATTTGAATTAATGTGCAAGTTAAAGGCTGCGGGAATAGATATTACAAAACCGTACGAATGGAGCGATGACGCTTCGCTAAAGACTAATGAGCGAGTATACAAACAAGACAAACTGTATGCAGGATAAAAAAGATTGGGTTATATGCCCGGATTGCGGAAAAAGACTTCTTAAATATCACGGAGGGGCCGGGGATTCAACGTATGAGATAAAATGCTCCGGCAAGAACTGCGGTAAGCTCGTGACCATTTACAGTGCCGGGCAGACTTTTACAGATAAAATAACTCGAAAAAACAGCGAAGGATATGCGGACTATACCGCATACGAAGCAATCAGCAGACATTGAGCCTTGAGCCGTCTGACCCTTACGGGTTAGGCGGCTCTTTTTTATGGTGAAATTATGGATAAAGCCTTGCTAATTGAATATGCTTTTAAGCATTGGGGAGACGACGCAAAGATTGTTTTAACCAGTTTTCCTTTGACCGGCCCGGGAGGACTCAGGAGGATGCTTGGGGAAATTTATCCGGAGTATTTTTGCAAGGCGTATATGCCAGATCAGTTTGAAAGAGAGTTTGCGGACTATTCAAGGATAATATTAAACACGCTGAAAGAAACCATAGAATCAAAATCGAGAGAAAAAAGAGTTATTATAGCTCCGCGAGAACACGGCAAAAGTACGTTTTCGTCTTTTGCCATACCAACGTGGGCCGCACTTTATAAAAAAAAGAGGTTTATTTTTTTTATTTCATCAAGCAGCGGAATATCGTCAAATTTCTTTGAAAAAATAAAAAGGACCTTGGAGTCAGACAGCGTTATCGAGGACTTTGGAAATCAAAAAAACACAAAGGGAAACTGGCTTACGACATGGAATAAAGAAGAGCTAAAAACAGTTGGGGACGTATGGATATCATACAGCGGATGGACATCCGGGCTGAGAGGAATCAATAAAGACACGCGCCCCGACTTAATTATACTTGATGACCTTGAAGATAAAAGCGTTGCGGAATCCGCAAGCCTTAGGCAAAAACTCGAAACATGTTTTAATGAAGAAATAGGGCGTCTCGGAACATATAATACGGACTTTTTTTATATAGGAACATTGTTATACGAAAACTCTTTACTTGACAGGGTTTCCAGAAGCCCTTCATGGAAAGCGCTAATACTAAAACGCGTTATATCTTTTCCGGATAGTGACGGAGAAAAGCTGTGGGAAGAATGGAGAAAAATATATAGAAACATAGCAAACGAAAACAGATTTGACGACGCATGGAAATTTTATACAGATAATAAGGATAAAATGCTTAACGGCACAAAAGTCTTATGGGAAGATAAAGTTCCGGCGGACAAAACGAAATATCCGGGCGGATATTATAACGTTATGCTTGCGAGAGAAGAATTTGGAGAAGACGCATTTTGGAAAGAAGATCAATCAGAGCCGCGAGAAAGCTCCGACATGCCGTTTAAAACATTATCGTTTTGGCAGGACATATTTGGAGATTGCCCCGCGTTGCCCAGCACAAAATTAGCTATTGACCCATCGGAAGGGAAAGGGCTGGACTCTACGGCATATGTTGTCGGAGGCGGAACAAACGGCGCTGTAATAATAAAAAACGGAGAATTGAGAAACGATAAATTAAACGCGATTATGTCTCATTCCAAAGAACTTATAAAAAATATGCCGGAAATCGATGAAGTCATTATAGAAGAAAATACTTATAAAGAAGACGGCACAGAACAGCTTAGAAAATATCTTTCTGAAAATAATTGCTATAGAAAAGTGACCGGGTTCAGGTCAACAGATAATAAGCACAACAGGATTATATCAATGGAGCCCGATATAAATAACGGCACAATCCTTTTTAATAAGCTGAATGCAAGCTTCAACAAGGAAGTTTTACATTATTCAGAATCTTCAAAACACGACGATGCCCCGGACGTGACGCATAAGCTGTGGAAAACGTTGAAAAAACCGAACTATTTTATGGCATAGGCTGGTGATAAGATGAAATTAAATGAACGGATTAGCCTTATCAAAGCGGGTATAACCGGTCAGTCCGTTTTAACAATGGCAAGCAGATTTTTACCGGCTTACGGTGAACCTCCGAGGCGGTCAACTGACGACTGGATTGATTTATTTAATAAATCTCCAAGAATGAACCCGATTCATTTGATAGCATCAGACGTAGCTACATCCGCTTATGGAATATATAAAAAAAACGACAAAAGAAAAACAGACAAGCTTCAAAACACGGATGTTGAGAGGCTTTTAAAATCTCCAAATCAAAACCTGACAATGACAGAATATGTTTTATTTTACATAACTCAGGTGTATTTAATGTTGCCTTCCGGCGAGGCGTTTTGGATTAAAGAAAGAAATAAAACCGGAAAGGTAACCGAAGTATGGCCCGTCCCTCCGGGGTGGGTAAATGAAATACCAAGCAAGACAAATGACTTTTTTATAATCTATCCGCAAGGAAATATGAATGCTGCGCCTATTCATGTTCCGCCGTTTGATATGGTGTATTTCAAAAAGCCGGACGTAACAAACCCCTATTTGAGAGGCATCGGACGGGCCAATGGAATCGGGGATGAAATCGAAACAGACGAGTACATGGCAAAATATCAGAAAAGATTTTTCTTTAACGACGGGATACCTCCTATGGTTGGAATGATGCCGGGTGCTGACGAGCAGACCGTAATAAGGCAAAAAGAAAAATGGCAGCAGGAATACGGAGGGTACAATAATCCGCATAAAGTCGGATGGCTGAACTGGGATGCGAAGTTTCAAGTTTTAAAACAGACTGAAAAAGAACTTGATTTTATTGAATCCAGAAAATACCTGAGAGACACGGCGAATCAGCATTTTTTTATTCCGCCGGAACTTTTTGGAATTCTGGAAAACTCAAATCGCTCAACTATCGATGCGTCATATTATTTATACACAAAAAATGTTTTGCGCAAAGAATTAAAGTTTATTGACGATGTTTTGAATATTCAGCTTATTTCAGAACTCGATCCAACTGTCGTATTTGAGCATGACAACGTTGTGCCGGAGGATGACGAGTTTGAGCTGAAAAAAGCGTCTGAAGGATTAAAAAACGGCGGGATTCTAGTTGACGAATGGCGGCAGGCTAACGGATGGGAGCCTTTGCCTAATGGAGTAGGGCAAATCCTTTATACGCCGCTGAACATGATGCCGACAAAATTAAACGGAAATGTTAATGTACAGCCGGAACCACAGATGGAGCCGAAACAATTAAATAAAACATTTTTACTTGAGCAGAAAGAGAGAGCGTGGCTTATTTTAGATAAGGCATCCACAAAAAACGAACAAAATTTTATAAATAATTTGAAACGGTATTTCCAGTCCCAGCAGGACAGGATTATAAATTCACTTGAAAAATCAGTTAAATCAGCGACGGACAATCCAGACGATTTGATGGATTGGGGCAAAGAAGATTCTGCTTTGCTTTCGCTTCTTACGCCCCTTTGGATGTCGTCCATGAAGGAAGGGGCAACGGCGGCAAACGATACCTTTGGTTTTGGAATCGGTTTTGACGTGCTTAACCCCATGTTTGCAAAGTGGGTTGATAAGTACGGAGCAGGGAGAGTCAAGGATATTAACGCAACCACGAAAGAAAAGTTGCAAAAAACATTATCAGAGGGCATATCGGAGGGTGAAGGAATTCCGAAGCTTAAAAACAGAGTATTGTCCGTAATGGGAGAAGCCAAAACTTCAAGGGCAACAAAAATAGCCAGAACTGAAACGCACAACACGGTGGAGTCCGGAACACGTGAAACATATAAAGCCGCAGGAGTAAAGAAAAAGGAATGGTTAACATCAATGGATGGACGCGAAAGGGAGAACCATGCGTCTATTAATGGGGAAGTTGTAAATATGGACGACAGCTTTTCTAACGGGCTTGATTTTCCGGGCGACCCAAGTGGGGACCCAGAAGAAGTTGTAAATTGTCGGTGCGTGCTGTTGCCAGTGATATAGGAGGTATCATATGTCTTTAAGCATAAACGGTATTTTTCATAAAAGCGATTACCAAAAAGCCCTTGAAGCCGCGATAGACACGCAGTTGTCAAGCCTCAGCGCAAGCGACACGTCAGTGGATGCGGAAATCACTGCCCTGAGCGGAAACATAACAGCGCTGAATGATTTTGCAAACGTTACAGTGAGTACGGCGGTTTATACCTTGGATTTGACGACGTACAGGAATTTTACGATCGACAACCTGACGACAGCGGCAGCGACGCTGAAAATATCAAATGCGCCTACGGCCTCAGACACTATGCTGGACATCAACTTATTGCTGACGTTCACGTCAACAGCATCAATCACCTATACGGGTACGGTGACATGGAGCCAAAACACGGCGCCCAATCCAACCGCTGCAGGTACGTTTGCGATTTTAATGAAAAGCTTTGACGCCGGGTCGAATTGGTACGCGTCGTTTACAGGATTGTATTAAGGAGGACATATGATACTTGACAAACTCACGACGTTAAGGCTTCGGTCGTATCAGACCGAGGCCTTAACTATCATGCATGAATTCAGGCAAGCGTTAAAGCGCCATTTTGATGTTGTGGATTTTAACGCCAGACGGCTTATTGACGGAAGGTGGGATAAAGGTGAGTGAGTTTTGGAATTGGGAAGGAAATGATGGAATCGGCTACGTCGGAGACATGTCCCGCATTGGAAATAATACGATATATTCTGGAAGCGCGACATTTTCTTCAGGCTCTACGGCAACATCGTCAAATACTTTTATGGTTGGCGCACTAACAGCAAGCAAAACAACTACAGTCCACGGTATATTTATATCAAATAATGGCCCGTATGCGATGACAGCAACATTATATAAAACAATTAGTGCGGGCGGAACGTCTTTTAATGCGGATGCAGATATCAGTTTTACATTACCGGCATCTGCGGATTCTGCTGGTGTGACGATAGGCGGCAAAGAAACCTTGGTACAGGGCATATTTAATTATAACCAAGGTTTAATATTGAGGCTGACTGTAACTGCCGCATTTACGGCACTGGTAACAAACAACGTTATAATTAAAGAATTGTAGGCGTGTTATGCGAAATAGAACATGCCAGACAATACTTCCAGAAATTTATCCCGCAATCAAACCAAATATTTGCGCCAATACAATATACGTCAACAGGATTGCAAACAATGGAGTAGCGGCAGGCTTTTTGGCGACTACTGGATGGAGCACAAACGCGGCCACAAATACCATATCGGGCGGCAAGCTACTTAATACAGCTAGCGGGGCACAATCATCCGGTTATTGTATTTATTCTGGAGTAAACGCATACGCATCTGGTAAAAAAATATATGTTCGGATTCAATACGAATTAGACAATGCCGTAGCTGTAAGCGCGCGTATTTTGATCACCGCAACGGGAATGTCAATTCAAACCGCCTATATACGATATTCATTTGCCGCAGATACTGAATACGCGGATAGCGCAGTGTTTACCTTGCCAGCAGGAGGCAGCGGAAATTTTAATATTCAATTTTTACATTCCTACACAGACGCTACGGCGGCGACAAATAAAGTATTAAGAATAAAAAAAGTTATGGTTATCGATCAGACGGCAGACAACTTAAGCGGCATATCTCAAGCTGAGCTTGACAGTCTTGCTTGGATAGCTTAAAAGGGGTGATAGTTTGAATTATAAAGATATAGAATTTAAAATCAAACAGCTTGGAGACGTATCGGAGCGCACGCTTAGATTTATCGGTTCCGACGAAACTCCAGACAGAGACAATGATATTATTGAGGTTGCCGGGTGGAATCTCGACCAGTACATAAAAAACCCTGTTTTTTTATGGGCGCACAATTACAATGAGCCTCCTATAGGAAAAGCAATAAACGTCGAAAAGGATATGGTCACCAGAAAGCTTGTATTTGATGTAAAGTTTCCGACGGCAGACGAATATCCGTTTGCCGATACAATCTATAAGCTTTACAAAGGCGGATATATCAACGCTACGTCAGTCGGCTTCAAGGGAGTAAAGTTTAAAACACGTGATGAGCCTGAAGTTACGGCTATGCCTGAATGGCAAAGGGGCAGAAGGTATATAGAGCAAGACCTCCTAGAGCTGTCTGCCGTTCCAGTCCCGTCAAATCCAAACGCACTGGTTCAGGTCAGAAGCAAAGGATTCTCGGATAACGATATTTCGAAAGTATTTACGGAAGATACGGAAGAAAAAGAATTAAAAGAACCCGGATGGAGAGAAACGGGTCAAAGCTTCAGGTATAGAGTCCGCGATCCCTGGAAGTTTGAACAGGACAGTTTTCGGACGATACCTATTCAAAAAGATAAGCCGAGAGTGAATGCCGTCGTTGGAATTTTAAAGGATGGCGACGATTCCTTAAAGATTCACACAATTATATTTCCGAAAGAAGATGATTGGACTTTGGAATCTGCTAAGAAGTGGATCAGCGAACACGAGGATATAACAAAAGAAGTATCTGAAAAAGCTGTTATACCATATAAAAAGTTTTCCCTTGCGGACGAAGCGGAATCATGGGACGGCCCTGCGGAAATTTCTGCTGCTTCGGTCGAAGATTTAAAAATAATGTGCGCATGGTTTGATTCTGAAAATTCCGACGTAAAGCAGTCGTATAAGCTCCCGCATCATAAGCAAAACGGGTATGCGACTGTCTGGAGGGCCGTAACGGCGGCGATGGCCGCATTGCTCGGGGCCAGAGGCGGCGTTAATATACCGGAGTCAGACAGGCAAGGGGTATATAACCACCTGTCAAAGCATTACAAAGACTTTGACAAAGAGCCGCCTGAGTTTAAGGAATATACTAAGATTGAACTTAAAGAAATGTTTCCGGATGAAACTAAAGCGGGCGCGACAATATCGGCAAAAAACAGGGCATTTTTAGAGGCAATACATAATGACATGAAAGCTTGTCACGATACAATGAAATCCTGCAATGACCGGCTTAAACAGTTCATGGACGACAACATGCCCGAAGAACCGGATGAATATATGGCACCAAAAACTTTAAATGAAATGACCGTCAAGGTCGAGCTTACAGAAGAATGGAAACAAGCATTTGAGGATTTAAAATCTCAGATGCTTTCTTTATGTTCTAAAGCAAATGAGGCAGACATTGACCTCGACGCTATAGAGTTCGTGAAATCTTCGGAACCGCCCGAAGAACCGGAAATTACGCCGGACGAGCTTAAAAAAATGATATCCGACGAAATCCAAAATCAACTAAAAGGAGGATCAACCTTATGACAGGTGATGAATTCAAAACCACGGTTTCCGAGGCCGTAAAAGAACAAGTCGCTCCGCTGCTCGAAAAGCAGAAGGAAAACGAAGCAAAGATAAAAGAATTTGAGGAAAAGCAGAAAGCGTTTGACGAAACGCAGCGCAAATACGCTGATATCTTCGACAAGAAAGAACAAAAAGATGAAAAGAAAGAGCCGGGTATGACCTTCACTCGCGTCGTAAAATGTTTGACGCTGGCGAAGAACGACCCGGACAAAGCCCTGTTTTATGCTTTGGGCAAAGAAAACAACTCGGCAAGCGCCATGTATCCGGAAGACAAGGAAGTCAAAGCGTTACTCAAACAGCTTTCTGCCACGACGCCGTCTGAAGGCGGCCTTCTGATCACGGAGCAGTATTCAAGGGATATTATTCCGCTGCTTCTTTCAAAGGTTGCGATCATGGAGCTTGGCGCGCGCAGGATTCCAATGCCGGGTGGAAACCTAAACATTCCGAAACTCACCGGTGGGGCGACATCCTATTACGTCGGTGAAAACCAGAACGCTACAAAATCGCAGCAGACGTTCGGAAATGTAAAACTGTCCAGCAAAAAGCTTATAACCCTTGTGCCCGTTTCAAACGACCTTATCCGTAACTCTTCACCAGAAGCGGACACAATCGTGCGCGACGATATGATACAGCAGATGCGGCTTAAAATGGATTATGTATCTTTGTATGGCTCTGGAACGTCATATGAGCCGATGGGCATTAAAAATAATGTACTCCAAAACGCATCCGCAAACATCACCGTAGCTACCGGAGCGGCGACGCTCACTGCCGACATCCCCGGACTTATGATTGGCAGTTTGATGACCAACAACGCCCCTATGATTAGCTGCGGATGGGTATTCAACTCACGTATTTGGAGCGCGTTCTACAACCTGAAAACAACGACAAATCAGTACATTTACAGGCCGGAAATGGATCGAGGAATGCTTAACGGATTCCCGTTCAAGGTTTCAAATCAGATTACTACGGCAAACGCTACGGCGGGCACAACCTATTCCGACATCGCCTTTGGGGATTTCTCCGAATTCCTGATTGGTGACGAAATGTCATTTGAGGTCATGGCCTCCAACGAAGCTTCGTGGTATGACGGCTCAAGCCTGCAATCCGCTTTCAGCCTCGACCAGACTGTCATCAAGATCACGGCGAAACACGACTTTGCTTTGCGTCACGCCGAATCATTTCTGGTATGGCAGTACCCGTATGAATAAGGAGGATTTATTATGAGACGTAAGCTTATCGAACAGGTCGTTTACAAGGGCGCAATGATACAGTCATTCGCAGCTACGTCATCGACGGCCCATGTAACGACAACCGTTGACAGGCTCGGGTATCTGTCGGCCTATGTTGTGGCGCAGGCAATCGGCGGAACGGGAGCGGACACGCAGGAATTTAATTTCTATGTGTATGATTCTTCTGACAATTCCACCTTTGCGATTTACGACAGCGCGAACGCCACAAGCTCTCTCGCGCCGTCATTGACCACAGCGTCCGCCACCGGATTTAACGTTGACCTCGCCGGTGCAAACAGGTATTTCAGGGTCTACGCTACCGTAACAGGGGCGACTACTATTACGGCGACAGTATCCGTTGCGGTGATTCTTGGCGACGCCGCTATTGAGCCTGCGGTGTAATCCATTGAAAAACGACAATAAAATGATTGACCCGAAAAAGAAAAATAAACGATCAAGCAAGAAAATAGTGACGAAGGGGTGAGCAATCACCCCTTGATTTTTGGGGGTGGTTAAGTGCTTTCTTCTCAGGCGTTAACGACAATGAGCGAAGTGAGGCGGCAAGTTGGGCTGTATACGCTGACGACGACAACCGGGTCGGAAACTTTGTCGGCCGATACCGGAAATACAACTTTTACGTTTGCGCATACGGATTTGGCGCTCAACTCATTTGGAGCGTTTTACGAGGGAACGACGGCGGACAGCACATTATCCACGGCAGGGCTTACCGTCAACTATTCGCTTGGGACGCTGACGGTAACGGCAGAAATCACGGCGGGAATCACCGTAACGGAGTATCAATACTTTTTGTGGGATTACTCGCAGGACAACTTGATAGAACGGCAGATCAATTCGGCGTCGGCGGCAGTATCAAAATATTGCGGCCGCAATTTCATAGCCGATACGTACACGGAATATTATAAAGGTTTAGCGCGGCAAAAACTCGTTTTAAATCAGTACCCCGTCAACTCTATTACATCGGTAACGGTGAATAGCGCGGCGTTGACGGCTGGTACGGATTATGTGACGAGTGACAGTACGTATCTAAACCAGGGCATTTTGTTTCGCGACGACGGATGGCCGTTCGACGGATACCTTGTAGGGCTTGTAGGAGAGCCGGCAGCGCCTTTAAGCAACGTAGGCGTTGTGTACTCTGCCGGTTATACTTTGACGCCGGAAACGTCCCGCACACTGCCGTATGACCTTGAGGACGTCGTTATTTCGATGGCGATGGATATGTACAACGAAGTGTCAAACGGCTCGGCAGGGTTAAAGCAATTGACTCAAGGAAAGTTGACGTACGTTTGGAAAGATGATGAACGTGTGCGGCAGTATTCATCAACGCTGGACGCCTATAAAAAGTGGGTGGTCTGATGATACTCGACACACCCGTTTCCGTTCAGAGAAAAACCACAACGTATGATTCGGAGGGTATGCCCGTTGAAGCATGGGCGTCTGTAATAGAACGTTCGAATAAGCAACCCTTATCTGGTGAAATCGCCTTTAAGGATTACGGGATATCCGATTCCGGCGTTACAAACCTATTTTTTTTAAAAGCCTCGACTTTGGCAATCGAAAGCGGAAGAATCACCGACAATGCCGGAACATATGAAATTTATCGGATTGAGCGGTATCCAAACCACTGTGAAGCGATAGTAAGGCCGGTGACCGAATGAAAGCAACCGGGGGAAAAGAGCTTGCGGATAAATTCCGTTCTTACGGAAAAGAAGTCTATACTAAATCGGAACAGACAGTTATGCAGGCTGGGATGATCGTAGAGAGGGCGGCGAAGGAAAAGGCTCCTGTAGACACCGGCAGACTAAGGGCCAGCATCACAACCAGACTAGCGGATTTCGACAAAAAAAAGATTGTGGTAGAGGTAGGAACATCTGTTGAATACGCTCAAGCCGTGGAATATGGAACATCCAAAGCTCCGGCGCATCCCTATTTATTTCCGGCTTATGCGGAAAATAAGGATAAAGTGCTTAAAAAAATAGCTGAAGCCATAAAGAGAAGGTAAGTCCATGGAAAATTTAAAAGTAACAGTATTAACCGCCCTTCAAACAGCATCCGCCTTATCAGCCATGACCGGGTTTTATTTTCAATATCCTCCATCTTTCACATCATTTCCTATGCTGAGTTATTTTCAACTAGATAACATAGAAACTCTTCCTGCGGATGATATCGAACTTGGGAGCGAAATCATATTTCAAATTGACTTGTGGGGTAAGGCAAGCTTGTCAACACTTTCTATTGGAGTAAGTGACGTCATGCAAACCCTTGGATTCCAAAGACTATCGGCACAAGACATGTACGAAACAGATACAAAAATATATCATATTCCAATGCGATTCAACATTCACGTTTCTGATCCCGATTTTTAGTAAAGGAGGTATGCAAATGCCTAAAAAAATTCTTAAAGGTCTGGATATGTTTCACTACGCTCTTGTAAATACAAATACGACAGCCAGCGTAAGCTACCAGACGCCCGTCCCAATGAATGGCGCTATAACTGTAGCAGTCAATCCAAATTCTGAGGTTGAAATTCTTGACACAGACGACGGTCAATACGATTCTGAAGAAAACAGCGGCCCTATTGATATGGATGTTGGGATTGCGGACATATCGCAGGAAGACTATGCTGCGTGGATGGGTCATACCATAACCGGAGGAGTTATGAGCGAGATTAATACTGACCAACCCGTAGAACTGGCGTTTGGGTTTAGGGCAAAAAGAACAAACGGAGGGCACTCTTACTATTGGTTTCTTGTAGGTAAGTTTTCAAAGCCGTCTATGAGCCATCAGACAAAAGGTACGTTTCAAACTCCAACACTCAGCGGGAAATTTTATGACCGCATGTATGACGGAAAGCGAAAATATTCTACCAGAACGGACGCGACAGATTATACGGCAGCTATAGGCGCGGCGTGGTTTTCGTCTGTGTACGGTACAACTGCGGATTCTACGGCCCCGACATATTCCAGCTCTATTCCGTCTGCATCTGGAACGTCTGCCACACAAACCACAAATATTACTATTACATTCAGCGAGGCTATTCTTTCCAGCACAGTTACGGCAGCAAACTTTACGCTTCTTCAAACGTCATCCTCCGAAACTGTTCCAATTGCGTCATTTGCTATTAGCACAGGTGGAGAAACCGTGACGCTCACGCAATCTTTATTTACGGCGTCAACAACTTATAACGTGATTATGGGCACGGGCATCAGAGATACAGCCGGAAATGGCATGTCTGGCTCCGCAACGTTCAAATTTACCACAACAGCCTAGGCGCGGAATCAATAACGGGGAGGGTTTACCCTCCCCGAAAAATAAGGAGAAAATATGAGAAAATTAAAGGCAAAAGATATCTGCCCATTTACAAAAATTGTTGTAAAAATGGATATAAAAGAGTCATTAAAGGCTGTGTTTGAAAAATCAAGCGACGATAGAAATGCAATTATATCAGAATTCATTTGGTCTATTATAGAAAATTATGAAAAAGTAGAAGGTGATCTATTCGCTTTTATTGCAGATATTAACGAAACTACGCAAGATAAAATACAAGATATGGAACTTGACGGTTTTATTAAGCTGATTACAGAATTATTTAGCGAGGAAAACATCCCTTTTTTCAAATCTGCTGCGAGGTAAACATAGCTTTTTTATATGATAAATTGCTTTCGAACTACCATGATATTTCATTTGTTATGAATATAGAAATACCTGACTTTTTTAATTTACTTACTAAACTAAACGATCGCCAATTGGAAGAACGGGCTTGGGAATACTGGATTGCTATGGTTCCGCATATGGGAGAAAATTATATTCCATTTAGTGAATATTTCGATTCCATAAAGCAAGGCGATAACGGAGAAGTTTACGCAGACCAAGTTTTTATTTAGCGCCTTGAGGCGCATATTTTATGCCAAAAGGCGGTGAAATTATGGGCGAAGAAGTAGGCTCTTTATTAGTGCGCATTGAGGCAAACATTGACAATTTAGTGAACAACCTAAATAAAGCGGAGAAAAAAACCAGTGTTTTTGGAGACGTTGTAAAAGCAAATCTTTTATCTGATGTTATAATGGGGGGATTTAACAAACTAGGAAACGCAATAGGCGGCGCTTTTGACAAGCTTAATAATTTTGCAAAAATAGGACTTGAAACCGCCAGCAATCTTACAGAAGTACAAAATGTTGTTGACACAACATTTGGCAAAAGTGCATCCATTATTAATGATTTTTCAAAAAAGGCGTCTACTGCTTTTGGACTTTCAGAACTTAGCGCAAAAAAATTTAACGGCACTATGGGCGCTATGCTAAAATCTACAGGCTTATCCGGCGAATCTGTTGTTGATATGTCGGTTGCCCTTACTGGCCTTTCTGGAGATATGGCATCGTTTTATAATTTAAAGCCAGAAGAAGCTTTTGAAAAACTTAGATCAGGAATATCTGGAGAAACGGAACCTTTAAAACAGCTTGGCATTAATATGAGCGTGGTAAATCTTGAAACATACGCCTTATCTAAAGGTATAAAAAAAACATATAGCGAAATGACCCAGGCTGAGCAAACATCCTTAAGATACAACTACATTATGCAGGCGACGTCGGATGCGCAGGGAGATTTTTCAAAAACATCTGACTCATACGCAAATCAACAACGCATACTACAACTTAATATGGAAAACGTCGCCGCATCAATAGGTAAAAATTTATTGCCTGTTGTAAATGGATTAACTACCGCATTTAACGGTCTTGTTAGTGGAACCATAACGGCAGATGAGTTTATAGTAAAAGTTAATGGTACAATTCTTTCGTTTATAGATTCTCTTAATGAATCTCTTCCCAAATTTCTTAAAATTGGCGGAGAAATAATACTAAAAATTGTAGATGGATTAACGAAAAAAATACCATACATAATTAAAGCAGCGGCTCCTATCGTTACATCATTAGCAAATGGAATAATTGATGCGCTTCCGGCCGTTATTGATGCGGCGGATGCAATAGCGGATGGAATAGTAACATTTTTAACTGCTGACGACGGTAAAACAATTAAGAAAATGTCAAATGCCGGAGTTAAATTATTTGCCTCACTTGTAAAAAACGGAATAAAAATTATAACTGGAATTGTTGAAATTTTGCCGGATGTTATAAGCGGCATTACAGACGCCTTAACCGATGAAAACGGACAAATGGTAAAAGATGTAGTTTCTGCTGGTGTTGATTTATTTATATCGCTTGTCAAAAATGCTCCAGCAATAATAAATGGCATAACCTCCGCTATACCAAATATTATAGATAGTATAGCAGATGAATTTACAAGCGATAGAAGTAAACAAAAAATAGAAGATGCTGGAGTGGAGCTTGGGGGATCGCTCGTAGACGGTTTTTTTAAAGCGGTAGGCTCTATAGTAGACTTTATAAGTATGGGAACAGGCGGTTTTCTTCCTAGTTCCGAAATGCCTCCAATAATTAACACGAAAACCGGAAAAGAAATGCAATATAACCCGAATACCGGAAAATGGGAAGATATTCTTTCGGGAGGCGGACAAACAAGCGGTGGAGGCGGTGGAAGAACAGGAAAAGAAAAAACGTCTGCAAACAAAAACGTAAGCGATTATGTAAAAAATGCCCAAATTGGTTTTGAAACTATGTTTGGGTTTGGAGTAGACGCGGGAAAAAACTTAATATCAGGAGTTGCATCTGGCATTGATAAATATTCTGCAAAAGTAGGCAACGCCGTAGGAAATGCGCTTGATAGCGTTTCTAGTGCGTCAGAAAAAATAGCAGATAAAACAAAAAAGGCGTTTGACGATTTGGGCGACGCGATAACAAAATCTTTAAAAAAGCAATATGACGCCGCAAGGCAATTAGAACTTAATTCTTTAGATAAGCAGACTAAATCTAAAATATCTGCAATACAAGAACAAATAGACGCCATAGATGCGCAAACGGCAGCGGAAGAAAAAGCTTCGGAAGAAAAAAGTTATAAAGATAAATTGGCGTCTATATCAAGTAAAATATTAACCGCTGAAAATGCTGATGAAATTGCAAGACTTGAAGCCGAAAAGTCGGACTTGATAGCAGAATATGACAGAAAAAAAACATTAGAGCAAAGAGAAAATGCAATCGCATTGCTCCGCTCAAAACAAGACGAAATAGAAGCGGCGGCGGAAAAGGAAAAGGATATTATAGAAAAAAAATACGACGATCTCACATCTCAAGATAATTTGTATGCCGAAGCTAGAAAATTAATAATAGAAAAAAATAACGATGAAATCATTAAACTTCTTGAAACATATTATCCGGAATGGCTAGATGCTGGTCAAAGTTTTGGAGAAAGCCTAGTGGACGGGTTGAACAGTACCAAAACAACAATAAAAGCAACTATTGACGAAATCATGTCTTATTTAAGCGCGCCGATTGACGGTCTTAATATATATGTTGTAAAAGCCGGAGATACTTTATCAAAAATAGCAAAAATGTTTAATACAACGGTGTCTGATTTAGCCGCTTTAAACAATATCAGCAATGTAAATCTTATAAATGTTGGGCAGCAGCTTAAAATACCATCTTATGATATTGGAACTAATTACGTTCCATATGATATGTTGGCTATGATACACAAAGGAGAAAAAATAATTCCGGCAAAAAACGATCAGCAAAACACATCCCCAACCGTCAATTATGCCGACATGTTTCGCGGGGCTACAATTATCATGGACAGCGAGAGCAGGGTCAAACAACTGGCGCGCGAACTATTTAACCTTCAGCAAGGCGCTTTAAGGGCGGGGGGTACGGCTTAATGCTTGGGTTTACCTACAATAACATCCACAGCAACACATATGATATTGTCGCCAAATCCGTAGACAGGCCGATTCTTCCGACTTTAAGATCACGTCAGCTTATTATTCCGGGCAAAGATGGAACATATGATTTCGGCGACAATACATTTGAAAATAGAATAATCCAAATTGATTTAAAATATGTCGGAACAAGCTTTGAAGAGCTACGGAGCAGGGCGAGAAATATATCATATTGGCTAAGCGGAAATAGCGGAAGCAAGAATTTGATTTTTGACGACGAGACGGACAAATGGTATTCTGCAAAAATATACTCCGCGATAGGATTATCAAATCTTTTTCGACTCGGAGAAACAACCTTGCAGTTTGAATGCGAACCGTTTGCATATGCGCAGCTTTATCAATACGACGAGGATTATGAGTACGATACAGGGCTTGAGTACGATACGGGATTAATATACCCGAACCAAAGAACGGTTTACGATTGGCGTTTCCTTGCGCCTTATTTTAATATACGCGGCGATTCCAGAGAGTGGTGCGGTTTTGCGTGGTCGTACAATCCTCACATGACGAGCCTGTATCATTACGGAACCGTAAAAACGCCTTTTGCAATAACAATTTACGGAGAAGTTGAAAACCCAAGAGTATATCAGGAAACTACTTCGGCGGAGTTTACAATCAGCGCAAACATGACGGCTGGAAGCACATTAATTGTCGATTCAGACGCTATGATCGTTACGTTGAACGGGACAAACTATCTTAATAAAATGACAGGCGATTTTCTTAATCTTGAACCAGGAGCCAACGGCTTCTTTTTTTATGGCACAAATCCTCAGGCTGAGGTTACATTTGAATTTGACCAACGGTTTTTATAAGGAGGATATATGGCTGATACGTTAATAAGAGAGGGTGTAGCATACGGATCGCAGCCCCTTAGTCCCGTTCCCCAATATTGGACTGGATCATCATACGAAAAGGTGCAGGGCGCAAACGGGGCCGTCAGAGAAACAAACTACAATTCTTCCGGTACCGAGATATTCACAGGGACAACGCCGGGAAGCGTCAAGCTCACCGCAACGTCTACGGTAGCAATAAGCGGTACGTCCACAGTAGCAATCTCCGGCACATCCACGGTTAATTTTTCCGGGAGCGGCACGGTGTCTGTATCCGGGACTGCTACAATCAACTTCTCTGGCAGCGGTACGGTTGTTATCTCCGGCACGTCTACCGTAGCTATAAGCGGGAGCGTGACGGCCTTAAATCAGGTTGTCGGTACGCAGGCTAACGCGTGGTCTGCAAACGCAACTATTTCTGCGGGGGCCACATCAAACTCCGTAGACCTTCAATACTGTTACAGGATTTCATATTTTGGAACCGTCACAAATACGGCGTCTTTAAGCCTTTTGCTTCAGGTTAGCCAAGATAACACAAACTTTTATCAAGCCGCCACAGCCACGATTACAGCAGGCACATCATCACCGTTTCATAACTCAATAGAGACAGCCGCAAGATACGCAAGATTGACAACGTCCGGCGTGTCGGCAATTATAACGGCTACTATAGCCGGGAAGTAGGGCATCATGTCATTAACGACAATAAGCGGAACAATAGACTCGCAACCGCTGAATAATAACTTCAGTTATTTGGAGTCAATATTTATTAACAGCCGTCAATATTTCACGCTAGATGTCACTCCGGGCGATGACATAAGCTCCGCAATCAACGACGCTCTTGCTCTTTATAATTACATTTATGTTCCGCCCGGAAATTATACCATCGACCCGGCTTACGTACAAAGGTCTTTTGTCAGGTTTAGCGTTACTACTACATTTGGGGCCGGTATAGACATATATCAAATGTCAAATAAGCACATCTGGTTTGACGGCACTATATCCTCGGTAACCTCTTTATATGAATGGATTCAGTTAATAAATATACAAGAATCAGACCATATTTACCTGTATTACCCAAAGCTTATAGGCGACAGAGATACGCACCCCGGCACGGGAGAATTTGCGCACGGCATAGGCATATACAGTTCAGACGAAGTATACATTTACAGTCCTGAAATAAGCAAAACATGGGGAGATGGAATTTACACCGGAATTTTTTATCATGATACGTCCGGCGTAGCACAAGGCCATGTAAGAATCGAAAATCCTAAAATTAACGACATTTCCCGAAATGGCATTTCGATAACGTCGGGCGCGAATACAGAAATTATCAACCCAATTATCGATACGGTTGACCGTACAGGCCCGTTCGCCGGAATTGACGTAGAGGCGGAAGGAGTGGGCACAGCTTTACCAGTTATTGAAAGGCTGGTTATTGAAAATCCGAGAATAGAAAATTGCGTTGGGACTGGCGTTGCTATTGTATTGTGGACGTTATATGGAAGGTCTTTGAGAACAAATATTTACATTAATAATTTAGTAAGCATTTCAAATAATTCAGGATTAAGAGCTTACGGGACAACCGGAATACTGGACGGCGAAATCGTTATAAAAAATCCGTGCGCTTATGATTCCGGCGCTTTTGGTTTTCATGCTCTTGAATGGTCTGGAACCTCTCCTATGCTTATATTCGATTGCCCAAAAGTCCAAAATTGCAACACATTAGGCGGTGTATCTGGAGATGGAGCCGGAATGACCATTGCTAATCTTACAACAACAACGCTTAATAATATTTACATCAAAAACCCGGATATTATTGACACAAGATCAGCCGTAATGACAACATCCGGCATTATCCTATATTCGGCCGAAAATATCGGAAGCAAAGTTCTGGTAGAAAACCCAATTCAGCTTGATGGATCGGCAACAATTACGCAAACAGCATTAGGCGGCACAAATGATGCAATAATTCTTGACGGATATTCAAAAGTGTAAATCAATAATATCGATAATAATTGTTTTTGTTACATTGCTTACTTTTAATTTCTGATAAAAACGAAAATAGAAAAATAAACGGATAGAAAAATAAAATAATCGCAAAAATGATTATTGAAACAATTTTTATAATCATATTTATTCCTCCTTTGTTATATTATAACATAAATAGGTCGAATGAATCAAGGGAGCGCGGTATGGTAAAAATACTAAATTCCGCAAATGAAACGTTATCTTTACTTCAAAACGTATCAAGCGCCGAAATCTCGGAAGAAATCAACGGCGCTTTTACATTTACATTTTCCACCGACATAGACAATAAAGCAAGCGATATCTATCATGGACACAAGGCGGAAGTCGAGGATAATTATTTTAATATCATGCGCACATATAAAACGAGGACAGATCAGGGGATAAGCATAACCGCAAACTGCGAACATGTCAGCTATGACCTTATAAGGGCTGTGTTTACTGCGGGATTTACGTTTACCGGCCTTGCATCTGCGGCATTTACGTATGTCATATCCGCAACAAATACTGCCTTGTCCGCATCATTTACGCTCGGAACATTTGAAACTACAACCAGCGAAACATTAAGCATTAACGAATCTACTAACGCAAGAAGCGTTATAATGGCTTTGGCGGCTCTTTATGGCGGAGAACTAAAATTTGATAAATATTCCGTTTCTCTTTTAACCAGGAGGGGGGCGGATAGGGGCGCACAATTCAGGTACAGAAAGAATATATCAAACGCCGGGGTTAGTGTTGATTATCAAACCCTAAAGGATGACGGAAGCCCAACAGTGACGTATGAAGTCGGAGCGGCGGAGCTTGAATATGAGCAAAGCTTCATAGACGGCGGATATTCTGGCCTTGAGCATTTTGAGCTTGGAGACACTATTCGTGTCATTGATGATGACTTGGATATCGATATCTCCGCCAGAATCGTCAAGCATACATACGATCCGCTTCAAAGAATGCTTGGCACCGTGGAAATCGGCGACTACGTAAACGACATTACCAAAACACTGACGCAAATGAAGACAACCTCTGTTGTTAAAGACAGGGTATACAATAGCTGCTCAATAGGCCCGGAATACGGATTTGTGTCGGAAAGGAGCGACGGACTTACTAAAACATATAGCGACGCGACGGATGGATTTACGATGCAGCTCCGCAACAGTATAACGGCATCTTATACCGCGGTATTCTATGTCAGGTTCGACACGGCAACAGGAACGGTTCAATTATATCTCGGAGGAAACGCTGTGTTCTCCGGGTCTTTGGAGGCGGCAAGCGGCACGTTCGGCGGCACCGTACAAGGTGCTACGATCGTCGGCAGTACAATCTTAGCGGGAACTACGTCAATAGTTACAGCCCCGTTCAGCGTAACGCAGTCAGGGGCCGTCACGGCGAAAAATATCAATATCACCGGCGGAGTATTTAATATTGGCACAGGCACAAATACTTTTCAGTTTAATCAAACAAACGGTTTGTTTATGGGCGCTACGTCTGTATCCACTGCTCCGTTTAGTGTCACAATGTCCGGGTCAATGACGGCGGCAAACGCAACAATAACCGGCAATATCCTCGCAAGCAGATTTTACGGCTCTACAACGGCGTCCGGCAGCATCGGCATATCGGACGGTGGAGGCTCCAGCCTTGCAGACGTAAGCGTATACCGAGGCGGCTCAACCACCCCGGCGTTTCAAATATATGATGACGCTACAATTTTTGAGTTGAAAGCCAGAGGGACAGCAAGCACGACGGCCACGTTTATGACATCAGATGGAGCCGATACATATGCATATGGAGCATGGCATATGAATACGGCAACGCGAATTGGCATAGGCACACAGCTTTCTTTTTCTGGAACATCTGCTGGAGGAACGCTCTACTTGCGTGATGACGATGGCAACCTTGTAGATTCTGTTGTTATTCCATAATGGCAAGTAGAATTATATTGCAGTAGTAATCATATTCAAATCCATCGACCTTATATGGCATTATCAAATTATTAACTAATAATATATCGTTTTTATACAATCCCCATGACTGATATTTATCTGTCGTTATTTTATATTCCGTATCTTTATAAACAGTTCTAAAGTCACTGAGAAATACGATATATTTGCCTTCGCAAAAATTTGCCTCTATCCCGTCCGGCGTCATCTTTGTGGCGGGGGGCGCTTCGGTGTCTCCCGCTATTGTCGCTTCTGGAGCTTGTGCACTTGTCGCTATCACTTTATTGTCCTCCCATAGCACAGTATACCCCGCTGCGGTCAAAAGGCTTTTCAAAGGCGCGTAGGTAGTCCCTTCGTAATTCAGCAATAAATGTTCGCTGTCAGAATATTCCGTTCCGTCAATAAAAATAGGATACGGCGCAGTCTTGCAGAGATATTCGGACAATGCTGAAACGCCTTGCATCGTGAGCAAGCAAAATAAAAAACCAAAAATAAAAATCATTATTTTTTTCATGGAGAAATCCCCTTTCGACTTTATTATATCCAACAAATAGAAAAATGCAACATATTTCCGCTGCAAGCGGTATTTTAGAGAGAGAGAAGTGATCGAATGCTGGATGAAAAACTTTGTCAAGAAAAGCACAGGAGGATAGACGATGAATTGAGCAGGCAAAATAGTTGGATCGGAGATCACGAAAGAAAAATTGATTGCCTTCAACGCTCCGATGCATCAAATACGACACAAATTGCAAATCTGACAAAAGCCATTGGAAGCCAAACCAAAGCGATATGGGGACTCGTAACGTCCGTCGGTCTTCTTTTGCTTGGTTTTTTTATTTGGTACGTCCAGCAGATATGAAAGGAGAAAAAATGAAAGCTAAATCTTGGAAAGAAACACTCATCCGGGCCGGGCGCACATTTGTCCAGACTTTTATCGGCACACTTGCCGCCAACTTCGCGCTTAATGCAGCCGTGCTTCAGGATGCGAATGCATTCACAAATTGGGCCATTTGCCTTGTGGCTGGCGCAATAGCCGCCGGGGTCGCCGCCGTCATGAATCTTCCGAGTAACGAAGCATGAACATTGATAAAAGCATCCCGACACATAAAAGCAATTACGGATCATCGCCCTCAAGGCAAATAAGGTACATCGTCATTCATTACACAGGAAGAAACTCCACAGCCCGTCAAAATGCCTCTTACTATGCTGGGGAAAATTGTGGGGCTTCCGCGCATTTTTTTGTCGGGCACGCCTCTGAAGGAGCTAAGATATATCAGGGC
>JAQTSP010000154.1 GCA_028711205.1 Eubacteriales bacterium
TCGGAAAAAATCAAGGCCGTCGCCTGCAACCAGCGCGAGCCTCGGCTCGAACAGCCGCACGCTCTCGTCAAGATCCGTATATTCGCTTTCGCTGACATACGGCGGATTGCATACGATGACATCATAGGTGTCCGTGACGTCTTCAAACATATCGCTGATAAAAAACCGTGTTCTGTCCGCCACGCCGTTCCTTTCGGCATTGTGTTTGGCAACATCAAGCGCTTTGCCGCTGATATCGCACGCATCCACGCGCGCATCCGTTTCCGTCGCAAGGGAAACCGCGATACATCCGCTTCCCGTACACATATCGATCGCGCTGCGATAACCGTTTTTTTGTATCAAGCTGATCGCCGCCCCTGCCACGAGCTCCGTTTCAGCCCGCGGTATCAGCACATCGTTTGTCACGTCAAGCGCTGTGTGGCGAAAATATGCCCTGCCCGTCACGTACTCGACTGGCTCACCGAGAGCGCACCTGTTTGCGATCGCGGCAATGGTTTTATGCTCTTTTTCCTGCACATCATGATTGCCATAGACACCCGAAAAACCGACGCCCAGCACGTGGGATACGATCACTTTGGCCTTTGCCTCCGGCTCGGCAATGCCCGGCCGCTCTAAGATATTTTTAGCAAAAATGAACGCGTCTCTCGCCGTCATCACTCATCCTTATTGGCCCCGGTCTCCTCTGCTTCTTCCATACCGGCTTTATCTTGCTCCGCGGCCTTTTTTGTCGCAGGCCTGTAAAAACTTTTTGCCAGCGCGTCAAGCTCTTCTTTGCTCATCTCGTCCATCGCTGCGGTAAACGCGACGATCGCGACCTCGACCATAGAGTCGTCCGGCTCGGCCGTCGTCAGCTTTTGCAGCATCATCCCCGGCCAGCGTATGACGCGGAAGAAAAGCGATTCGCCTCGGGCTGCAAATTTTAAGAACTCATACGCGACGCCCGCCACGACAGGAAGCATCAGCAGCCGAAGGCCGATCCTTGCGTACCACGCGGGGCTCCATCCAAGCAGCGAAAACAGCAGTATCGATATCACCATCACCAGCAGCAGATAACTTGTGCCGCACCGCGGATGAAGTGTCTTGTGTTTTTGTATATTTTCTACCGTCAAATCCTCTTCATGCTCATAGCAGTTGATCGTCTTGTGCTCGGCGCCGTGATACATAAACACGCGTTTAATATCTTTTAAGAGCGTGATCAATGTCACATACAAAAAGAAGATGATAAGCCTGATGCCGCCTTCGATCAGGTTCATCACGATCGATGACGCGATATATGGCCGTACGATATTCGTCAGCACGGAAGGCAGTATGAAAAATATACCGACCGCGAGGCCGATGGCCAGTATGACAGCGAACACCATCGCAACATCCATGATGTCTTTGCCTGTCTTTTTTGCAACAAATGTCTCAAATTTCGATGGCTTGTAATCCTCTGTCGTATCGTCGTAAAGCTTCGCCGATTTTGTCAATGTCTTTACGCCATACCCCATCATATCGACAAACGATACGACACCCCTGACGACCGGCAGCCCGTAAAATTTGTTCTTTTTCGTGGCGGATTTGACGTTCTCCTTCTCATATACGATCTCACCCTTCGCTTTTCTCACGGCAAGCCCGCATACTTCAGGCGCACGCATCATCACGCCCTCCAAAACCCCCTGGCCGCCTATATTGCTTTTCTTCATATATACGCCTCTCTTGTTTTTGCTAGACCAAGTATACTATAACACAGAGGTAAAGTAAAACAGACCGAAAGGCCGGTCTGCAATAGTCAGAAAACGTCTATTTGATACCGTATCTTTTATTGAAACGGTCGACGCGTCCGCCCGTATCCACCAGCTTCTGCTTGCCTGTAAAGAACGGATGGCATTTCGAGCAAATCTCAACCTTCATTTCTTTCCTGACCGAGCCGGTCTTAAACGTCTCGCCGCATGCGCATGTGACCGTACACTCATGGTACTCTGGATGTATTCCGCTTTTCATCTGCTTCACCTCAATTTCTTCGCATATATCACCTGTATAAAGTCGCAAAGTACATTATAACTATAAAGGCATTAAAAATCAACTGTTATTTTGCGCTATGTTTCTGTGTCGATTTCTAAATATAACCGGCGCAAGTTGAAAAAATCGATGTTATAAGCTACAATTTAATTATAAAAAGGAAACCGCTTCTCAATAATATGCTACCGGTTTTTGCTTGGAAGCCCCTTTATGCGACAGTATTGTTGCAGCGGTATATGTTCTTCCTTTTAGATATCATATTAAGAAGGGTTTAATCAAATTGAAAAGCGACTTAAAATGCGGAATCATTGATATCGGATCAAATACGATACGGCTCGTTGTCTACCGTATCATCGACGGCAGAATAGAATATCTTCTGAATAAAAAAATGTTTGCACGGGCCGTCATGCACAGAGATAGGGGCCGTATGAAGATCGATGGCGTCAAGGTCATCATCGACGCGCTGGCCGTATTGAAAGAGCTTGCGGCGCATCACGAGCTGAAATATCTGTGGTGCTTCGCAACGGCCTGTCTGCGGGATATATCAAATTCAGGCGATGTGCTGGCATCGATCAGGGAAGGCACAGGGCTTGACGTCAAGATCATATCGGGCGATAAAGAGGCGGAGCTTGGCGTGGAAGGGCTCAAATACGCTTTTGACATCAAGGATATCATCTCCATTGACCTTGGCGGCGGAAGCTGTGAGATCTCTCTTATTCAGGGCGGAGAGATCATACACGAAGCGAGCGTCAACATCGGCAGCATATCGACGACAAGAGAGTTCGTCTCGGGTGTTTTCCCAAAAAAGAAGGAAATAGACCGCATCAAACACGATGTCGATACGCATATCGATCAGATAGACTGGCTGAAAGGCTGTGGCGTCGATGCGGCTTATGCCATCGGTGGCAGCGCAAGAGCCATGTGCAATATTCACAAGGTCGTCAGCGCCTCCGCGCAGGAGATCAACGGCTACAGAATGTTTACCGACGATATACTGCCGCTCTATACGCATCTGATCGATATGGGGCTTGACGGCGTCAGGCTTGCCGATCAATACTGCCCAGGACGTATCTTTACGCTGATACCGGGCATGATTATTCTGAAACGCATACTGATACGGGCGTCGGTGCCCGTCATTCGCCTGTCACGGTTCGGCGTCAGGGAAGGGTATCTCCTGGAAAGGATCAACGCGCTGGATTAAGGAGAGAAAAATGGGAAGACAATCTCCGTACATCAACAGAGAATTAAGCTGGCTTGATTTTAACGGCCGCGTGCTCGAAGAAGCAAAAGACAAAAACAACCCGCTTCTGGAGAGGCTCAAGTTCCTCTCGATTTTCTGCTCGAATCTTGACGAGTTTTTTATGGTGCGCGTCGGCGGTCTTTTTGACCAGTCTCTGACAGGCCTCCTCGGCGAAGACACGATCACCGGCATGACGCCCGAAAATCAGCTAAAAGAGATATTTGTTAAAGCGCGAAATATGATCACGTCATACAACGAAATTCAGCAATCGCTTTTCTCAGAGCTGAGAAAAATTGATATTAAACAAATCGAGCCCGAAAGGCTCTCAACCCGCAATGTCAAAATACTGCAGGCAGAATTTATTAGAACCACAAAGCCTTTGTTATCGACGATCATCGTCGACGGAAAACATCCTTTTCCGTATCTGCCCAACAAAGCGGTCTTTCATGCCGCCAGGCTCAGGGGCAAAAACTCAGAAAAGCTCGGCCTGATGCTTTTCCCCGAAGCGGCTGGGAAAATCGTCTTTTTGGATACGGACGATTTGAGCTATTTCCTTGTCGAAGATATTGCAAAAAAGTTCGCAGCCGATATGTTCCCAAAACACGAGGTACTTGAAGTCGGCAAGTTTCACGTAACGCACAATGCCGACGTTGTACTCGACGACGATGTTATACAAAATGAAAATAATTTCAGGCAGGCCATGCAGCAAATTTTAGAGCAGCGCAAACGGCTGATGCCGGTCAGGCTGGAAACTGACCTGTCCGTGACCAGCCCGCTTTCGCAGGAGCTGGCCTCCCGCTTGAACCTCAAGCCGGAACAGGTCTTCTCCCAAACCGGGCCGCTCGATATGAGCGTTATTTGGAAGGTCGTTGACGCCGCGAAGGCAAAAGGCTATGCCGGCCATTTCTTTCCGGATATGAAAAGCGTTTATGTGCCGGGGCTTATACGCGGCGAAAGCGTGATCCGCCAGGTCAAATCAAACGACTATCTGATGATACATCCGTATGTCAACTTCGACGCCGTACTGGCGCTGCTTCGGGAAGCCGCATACGACGATACCGTGATCGCCATCCGCCAGACACTATACCGTGTGTCGGGTGACTCCGAGGTCGTCAAATATCTTGTCGCGGCCGCCGAGAACGGAAAGGAAGTGACGGTGCTTGTCGAGTTAAAGGCGCGTTTTGACGAGGCCAACAACATAGGCTGGGCCGCAAAGCTTGAGGATGCGGGCTGCCGCGTGATATACGGCCGCGACTATCTGAAAATACACTCAAAGCTTCTGCTTGTCACACGCAACAGCCCAAAAGGGCTCAGGTACACCGCGCATATCTCAACGGGAAACTACAATGAAAAGACCGCGAACCTATACACGGATATCGGTATACTGACGTCAAACGAGGATATTGCCGGCGACATCATATTGTTCTTTCGGGAGCTCGGCACCGGCATCACGGGCGAAGAATACCGGCTTTTTGACGTATCGCCAAACGGCATCCGCCAAAAGCTTTATGATCTGATCGATCAGGAAATCGTGAACCTGAGGCAATACGGCCGCGGCAGGATCGTGATAAAGATCAACGCGCTTGCCGACAAAGATATGATCGACCATCTGGTCAAAGCATCAAAGGCCGGCGTCAAGATCGACCTGATCGTCCGGGGAATATGCTGCCTCAAAGCGGGGATCCCCGGCGTAACTGAAAACATACGGGTCATCAGCGTTGTCGGGCGGTACTTAGAGCACTCGCGCGTATACTGGTTTCTTGGCGGCGGGGATGAACAGCTTTTCATATCCTCCGCCGACCTGATGACAAGAAATCTGGACAGGCGCATGGAGGTGCTTTGCCCCGTTCTCGACAAAGCGATCGCAAAGCGCATTAAAGATACGGTGTTCACGCTCTTAAAAGACATTACCAAAGGCCGCGTCATGCAGCCGGACGGAAGCTACTTGCGGCTTGACATCGAAGACGGCATCGAAAACACGCAAATGGTACAATACGCAAAATGCGCCCTCGATTATAAAAAACAGCTGCCCCAAAAAAGAAAGCACCTGCCAAAATCATTCAGGCATATGGTCGGCGGCGCGCTGATACGGCTCGGCAGGCGCATTTCTCCCGGCGCCTCTCCTTATTAGCAACAGCCTATGCCTGCGGGTTTGATATTTTGACGGCTTCTGATATAATACAACCAACTGCTTACAATTTATGGGGAGGGCGGCGTATGGAACAGTTTTTTTCGAATATATGGACGAGCATTACAGGTTTTTTTCAGGACCTGGGCAGCCATGCGGATATCATCATCATTGCCGTTTTAAAGATCATTGGTATTATCATACTCGCAAAGCTGGTCATCGTCATTCTTCGGCGCGTCATAAAACGGGTGCTCAAAAGAAGAAAACAAAAAAAGCCCCTCTCTGCCATGGCCAAAAAGGCCCAAACGATCGAAAGCGTATCGCGCTCTGTCGCTAAATACATCGTTTATTTCTTTGCCGCGATGGCTATACTCGGCACGCTCGGGCTCGGTACCACCGTCACCTCGCTTCTGGCCACGGCGGGCATCGGCGGCATCGCGATCGCTTTTGGCGCTCAGAGCCTTGTCAAAGACCTCGTTTCGGGATTGTTCTTGCTTATTGAAAACCAGTATGCCGTCGGCGAATACATCGAAGTGGACGGAGAAAAAGGCACCGTCGAGGCCATCACGATCAGGACGACGCGGATCGCCAGATTCACAGGCGAAATCACGACGATACCCAACGGAAGCATCACAAAAGTCACGAACTATTCGCGGGGTGACCATCTTGCGATCGTCGATATGTCCATCTCGTATGAATCGGACATCGAAAAAGCAAGCATGATTATGCAAAACATGGGATTGGCATATATGGAAAGTCATGATAATATACTTGAAGAGCCTCATGTGCTTGGCATCATAGAATTTGGCGAGTCAAGCGTGGTCATACGCATGATTATGCGCGTCGCTGTGCTGACACACTGGGAGACGGAGC
>JAQTSP010000155.1 GCA_028711205.1 Eubacteriales bacterium
TGCTCAAGATCGTCGGCATCATACTGACCATCGCGCTGATGACGATACCCGTTTCGATCGCAAAGATGTTTTGCAAATCGATCAGCAGGGTGATATTGTTTTCAGTACTCATAAGCTTTGTGTTTTGTGTATCCGGGCTTGCCTTGTCGTACTACCTGGGGATACCTTCCGGCGTCTGCATCATCGTGCTTGGCACGGTTGTCTATCTTTTACTGCTGCTGACGAAAAACAGCGTGCAGAGGCGGTTGCACAGGCGCAGGATGCATCATTAACAGGAGAACGCCCATGCCGAAAAGGAAAAAAGTGTTGATCATCGTAACCGCCACATTATGCGCCCTCGCCGCGCTTGCTTTCGGCGCGTATAAAGTCATGAACGCGCGCACATTTCAGCTTTTCGGCGAGATCGTCAGCCGTGTCGAGACGGACGAGAAGGTCGTGGCGCTGACGTTCGACGACGGCCCGACCGATTATACACCCGGGATTTTGGAGATACTTGACGAACTGGACGTCAAGGCCACGTTTTTTCTGACAGGAAGCGCGATGGAAGACAATATGGAATACGCGAAGGCGATCGCCGGCGCCGGCCACCAGATCGGCAACCATTCGTATTCGCATGAGCGGATGATATTCAAAAGCCGGGAGTTTATCGAAAACGAGATCGACAGCACGAACGCGCTCATCAGGGAGGCGGGCTACGAGGGAACGATCGTTTTCCGCCCGCCGAACTGCAAGAAGTTGATTCTCCTGCCTTTGGTGTTGAACGAGCGGGACATGGTAACGGTCACGTGCGATGTTGAGCCGGATTCATACAAAGAGGTCGCCTCAAGCGCTGAGGCCATTTCCGACTACGTGGCAGGGCATGCGGCGAGCGGCTCGATTATACTTCTGCATATCATGTACGACAGCGGTGAAAATGCAAGAGATGCCGTGCCGGATATCGTTACACGCCTCCGGGAGCAGGGCTATACGTTTGTGACCGTAAACGAGCTTTTAACGCTTGAGTGAACCGGCACTGTTGTACCTGAATAAGCAATTCATAAAAATGCTGTGGAACCGCAGTATTTTTTTATAAAAATTCATAAATATTTCATTTTTTTAACAGGAGTTTGTTAGATTACATCGGTATAATACGCATGACTTTTATGAAAGGAAGAAAAACCGATAAATTCGGCATGGGTGAAAGTATGAAAAAGGGAATCAAAAAACTCATTATTATTTCAGCGGCCGTGGCCGTGGCGGCCTGCACGTTTTTTGTCGTCAGGGCGAAATCCGCCAATGCGGAGGAAGAATCCGCGTTTGATACCGAGTACGCATTTGACGATGTGACGACAGGGGATATCTCGCTCAGCGTTTCGGGAAGCGGGAACCTTGAGAGCGCAGAGACTTTTGATATCGTTTCGGGCGGCTATCTGATTATCGACAAAGTGCAAGTGGAGGCAGGCGACACGATCGCAGCGGGAGACACGGTCGCGACGCTCGATGTTGAAGCGATGGAGGAATACGCGGACACACTTGAAGCCGAGATCATGTCGCTGCAGACAGAGATCGACACGACCAACAGCGTGACCACGACACTTTCGATCAAATCGGTATCCGACGGATGGGTCAAAAACGCCGTGCTCGATGAGGACGACTACATCGAGGACGCGATGGGCGAATACGGATACGTCGCGCTTGTGGCCACCGAAAAAAGAGAGCTGATCGACGCGTCGGAAAGCGAGCTGGCCCTGGGCGACGAGGTCAAGGTCAAATGCGAAGGCTATACGATGAGCGGCGTGGTTACAAACGAGGACGGCAGGCTCTGTGTCAGTATCGACACGGTCAAAAGAACGGTGGGGGCCGAGGCCGTGGTATACGACACGGACGGCAACGAGCTGTTTTCCGGCGTGATCGAGCTTGCCGCGTATGACGTGATTGAGAGCAGCTATGGTATCATCACCGATGTCAATTTTTCGGAGGACGAGGCGATTGATCAGGGCGATACGATCTATCGCGCGACGCAGTATTCGATGTCGGTGCAGGATCTGTATGACAGCATTGCCGATTACAAGGCGCAGTATGATGCCGTGCAGGGATTGATAGAGGCGGGCGTGGTCACGTCGCCAAGCGCCGGCGTCGTTACCAGCGTCAGCGTCAGCGACGACGGCGCGTGCGAGGCCGATACGGTGCTGATGTCGATAGAGTCCACGGACAACTGGTGCGCGACGGTGTCGGTCGACGAGCTCGACATCAACTCGATCGAAATCGGCCAGAGCGTTGAGGTGACGGTCGACAGTCTGCCGGACGATGTATTCACCGGAGAAGTGGTCGGCATATCCGACTATGGCACGGCGTCTGGCGGCATCACGACATATCCGGTCGATATATCGATTGAGGATAATGCATATTTCAAAATCAACATGACACTCAACTGTGAGATCATGGCAGAGGAGGCGCTGGGCGCGGTGATTGTGCCGGTCGACGACGTGAGGACGACAGGTACGAAGAGCTATGTTATGGTCGCTGTCGAGCGGACGGATGAGGAGATTGCCGCGATCAAGCAGTTGATATTAAACGACGATTATGACGGACTGGCCGCGTATATGGGCGACGACGCGTCGGTGCTTGGCATCAGCGTTCTGTCGGATCCGGCGGAACTGCTCTACGCCGAGGTGTGCGCTGTCGAGACAGGCATCGAGAACGCGTACTATATAGAGATCAAGAGCGGCCTCACGGAAGGCGAGAGCGTGATTCAGCTGACAAGCGACAGCAGCACCTCAGCCGATTTTGAAAGGATGGATATGGGTGTGATTACTGACATGGGCGGTATGACAGGAAACGTGCCGAGTGGCGGTGGTAGTATGAGCGGCGGCAGCGCGCCTTTTGGAAACTGAGGTGGCCGATTTGAGAAAAGAAAGCGGTGAAGCTTTATGTCATTGATTGAGATAAAGGACATGTACAAGATATACGAGATGGGAAGCGACAAAGTACACGCGCTTGACGGTGTCAATCTGACCATCGAAGAAAAAGAGTTTGTCGCGATCATTGGCCCTTCGGGAAGCGGAAAGTCGACGCTGATGAACATGATCGGTTGTCTTGACACGCCGACGTCGGGGAAATACCTGCTTGACAGCGAGGACATATCGAAGTTCTCGGACAGGCGCCTGGCAAAGGTCAGAAACAAAAAGATTGGATTCATCTTTCAGCAGTTCAATCTTCTGAAAAAGATGACGGCGCTCGGCAACGTGGAACGCCCGGTGCTGTATACCGGATGCCGCCGGCAGGAGCGGCGCCAGCAGGCAAAGGAAGCGCTTGACATGGTGGGCCTGACGGATAGAATGGGCCATAAGCCAAACGAGCTCTCGGGCGGACAGCAGCAGCGCGTCGCGATCGCACGCGCGCTTGTCAACAATCCGCCCGTGCTGCTTGCCGACGAACCGACAGGCAATCTCGATTCGAAAAGCGGCGATGAGATCATGAAAATGATCACCGATCTGCATGAAGCGGGCAATACGGTCATACTGATCACGCATGACAGCGGCATTGCGGAAAAGGCCGACAGGGTACTGCATCTCTCTGACGGCAAGATCGTATCGGATACGCGGAAAGGAAGCGGGATATGAGGATATACGAAACGGTAATTTCCGCGTTCAGCGCGGTATGGGCGCATAAGGTACGTTCGATTTTGACAATGCTCGGCATTATCATTGGGATTTTCGCGGTGACCGCGCTGATCTCCGTTGGACAGAGCAGCAACGCCGCCGTCACGGAACAGATCGAGGGGCTTGGCTCAAACCTGTTGACGATCAGCATACGCGACAGCCGTGCGAATCTTGACACGGATGATATTGAGGGTATCGGTAATCTTTCGGGTGTTGCCGCGGTATCGCCGTATGTCTCGTCGACATATACGGTAAAGAACGGCAATAACAGCATGGAGGATATCAGCGTTGCAGGCGTGAAGGCGGATTATCAGGACATACGGGAATACGGCCTGCTTTCGGGGCGGTTTATCACGGACAGGGACAGCGAAAAAAGGCTCAAAGTCGCCGTGATCGGTGTCGATGTTGCGGTCGAGCTCTACAATTCATATGACGTTGTGGGAGAGACGATATCGATAGACGGCATTAAATACGAGATCGTGGGGCTGCTTGAGGAACAGGGCGACGATGAAACAGAGAGCGGCGATGAAATTGTGCTGATACCTTTCGTCACGGCGCAAAGGCTGATGGAGAACACCACGATCTCGACGATCTACGCGAGTGCATCGTCCTCGGACATCGTCGAGGCCGCTGTTGCCAATATCGAGAACTATCTGCTGCAGTATTCGAGCGAGGACAACGGATTTACGGTTACGAGCCAGGAAAGCATTTTAGAATCGCTTGACGAGGTGACGGCGACACAGACGGCGATGCTGGGTGGTATCGCCGGCATATCGCTGCTGGTTGGCGGCATCGGCATCATGAACATCATGCTCGTGTCTGTAATGGAAAGAACGCGCGAAATCGGCGTCGAGAAAGCGATCGGCGCGACGCGGCGCGACATACTGCTTCAATTCCTGTTCGAGGCGATCATCGTCAGCGGCATCGGCGGGCTGATCGGTATAATGCTTGCCCAGTTCGGCTCGGGTTTTGTTGGGACGCTGGCGGGCACGGAGGTTACGGTGCAGTCCGGCGTAATGTTGATGGCGTTTGCGTTCTCGGTTGTGATCGGCGTCGGGTTTGGCATATACCCGGCGATCAAGGCGTCCAAACTGAATCCGATAGACGCACTGCGTTATGAGTAGTCAATAGCAGGGTTGTTATTGGAGATGAGGATGCCGCACAGGGCTTTTGAACGTCCGTGCGGCATCCGCCCTTTTTTCGCGGGTATGGCAAAGGGTCAGTGCGAATAAGGAATATAATATTTGTTTGTTTGGTGGTATAATATATGCAGGTTAACGATATGAAACAAAATGAGCAGAAAAATAAAACGATACTGGTGGTCGATGACGATACACGCATCAGGGATCTGCTTCGCATCGTTCTTGAAAGCCGCGGGTTTGCGGTCACAGAGGCGGAAAACGGCACGGCGGCGCTGCAGGCGTTTTCGGCGTCTGCACCGGATATGGTCATACTCGATGTGATGATGCCGGTAATGGACGGTTTTGTGTGCTGTCAAAGGCTGCGCGCGGTATCGAACTGTCCCATACTCATGCTGACCGCAAAGGGAGAGGACTATGACCAGGTACAGGGGCTTGACGCGGGTGCGGACGACTACATCATAAAACCGTTCACGCCGATGGTACTTGTGGCGCGCGTCGAGGCGCTGTTTCGGCGAAGCGACAACGGAACAAACCGCAACGCGTTTGGCAGCATGAAGATCGACGCGGGCGCGAGAGAGGTGCTTGTCGAAAACGTGCCGATTCCATTAAGCCGTAAGGAATATGATCTGCTGATGTATCTTGTCGACAACTACAATATATCTTTGAACCGTGACCAGATACTCGAAAGCGTATGGGGGTATGATTATTTGGGATCATCGAATACAGTGGATACGCATATCAACCGGCTTCGCAACAAGCTTGGCAAATGTGGCGCGTACATCACGACGCTCAGGGGATACGGCTACCGCTTTGAGGCAGAGCAATGAGGACAGGCATCACCAAAAGATTGTTTTTGACGATCATACTTGTGGTGCTTGGTATATCAACGCTGATACTGCTGTCAAATTTGCTGCTGCTTCGGCCGCTTTATTATAATTCTATGAGAAACACGATGCTTTCTGCGATGGATTCGCTCGAGGACGTCGATTATTCCGCCGATACGGAGACCTGGCTTGAGGAAGCGGGCACGATTGTCGCCGGCAATTCGTACGATATCATGTTCGTTACCGCTGACGGTTCGGTATATACATCGTCGAACGAAATAATGTTTATGCCGCAGTTCGGGATTTTTGATAATACCGAGGCACCGGCAGACACACCGGAGCAGGACGACCGGACGCCGGCCTTTGATAACAGTGAATGGGAGGTCACAGAGGACGGCGCATACCTGGGGACGATCGTTGAACCGAACTCGGACACCAAGATGATGGTCTGCACAAAGACGCTTGATAGCGGCGTTATGATATTACTGTCACAGGCTGTCGAGCCCATCAATCAAAGCATCACTCAGGCCAATATACTGCTGATCGCGTGCGCCCTTGTGTCGCTTGGGATTTCGGCGGTGTTCGTGTTCAAACTCTCAAAGCGCTTCACAAA